>JAIDPA010000020.1 GCA_029062985.1 Muribaculaceae bacterium | reverse complement strand
AATTAAGAGTATTTGTATTAGTAACAATTTCAAAAGCTTAAAGTTGAAAACCACTCACAGCAACGGCGTCATATAAACAGGCAAAAATATTCAGACCGTAAAATTTATTTTGGCAGTTTACCCGGTCTCCGTAAAATTTATTTCGTCAGTTTACCCGGTCTCCGTAAAATTCAGCTTACTGTCAAGGCTCCGAGACTTGTCGAATAGTCGGGCGATTTCATAGCCCTGCGGATGGCATTGACAAATTTTATGCTCTTACCGTCTTCGCTCCTCTCTCTGTATTGCTGTGCGCCCAACATGACTGTATCTGCTCCCAGCCGCGAATTAATCTTATCTATGGCTGCTGATATTTCGCTGAACCTCTTTCTCCTCTCTGCATCGTATTCAAACAAGTCGGGCTGAATCACATTTGCCGTAGATATACCAGCCACCATTACCCCTGCCCTCTTATAAAAAATACCTTTACGGAAAATATGTTCAAGGATAGTCATGGCGCTTGCTACAATTTCATTGGTGGTGTTCGTCGGTGTAGTAAACGAATATGTGCCGCTTCCGTCATACTGTTCCAGGTCTTCCCGAAAGTGGTTTGACTGTATGAAGGCGGTGACCAATGCACACACGGAATTCTGACGTCGCAGTTTCAAGGCACATCTGGCAGCATAATTGGCGACATGACCGCGTAAATCAGCCAGATCCCTTATCATTTCAGGAAAACTACGGCTCGTGACAATAGTTTTCTTACTGACAGCATCCAAGCCGTCAATTTCTATACAAGGAATACCATGCAATTCTTTCCATGTGCGTTCACCCGTCACGTGGAAACGTCTGCGCACATATTCTTTCGGCAACGAAGCGAAATCGTATGCCGTATTAACTCCTACGTATTCCAGTTTCCGCCTTATACGCCGTCCGATTCCCCACACATCGCCGACAGGGAACAGACTGAGAGCCTTCCTCCTCTGCTCTTCATTCTCTATCACGCAGCATTTATTATAACCCGGGTATTTCTTGGCATATTTACTTGCCATTTTTGCAAGAGTGTTGGTAGGAGCTATCCCCAGACTTACAGGCATACCCGTGCATTTCTGCACTTTCCGGCATAATTCTTCTCCCCATTTATGAAGATCAAGATTATCCATTCCATCAAGAATAAGGAAGGCTTCGTCGATAGAATACTGAATCACATCAGGCGCCTCGCTACGCAATATGGATATTACCCTTGCTGACATATCGGCATACAAGGCATAATTTGAAGAGAATGCCACTATTCCTGCGTCGGGATATTGCTCTTTCATCTGATAATAAGGCATCCCTTCCGGTATTCCCATTGCCTTCACCTCACGGCTTCGCGCCACCACACACCCGTCGTTGTTGCTGAGCACGACAAGAGGCGTCTTTGCAAGGTCAGGACGGAAAACCCGCTCGCAACTACAGAAAAAATTATCACAGTCTACGAGTCCTACCATCTTTCAGTGCCCGGCAGGCGTCGTCTGTTAGCCTTTATTGTATATATCACTACTCCCCACACCGTAAAATCATTATCGCGTGTGACTTCTATCGGTCGGTATTTCGGGTTGGAAGGCATAAGGAATATCCTGTCGCTCCTATTAAGACACAAGCGCTTGAGGGTGAATTCCCCGTCAAGACAACATACGGCAAGATCTCCATGCTGAGCTTCGATCGAGCGGTCGATTATAAGTATGTCTCCTTCAGTGATTCCCTCTCCGCACATTGAGTCGCCGACCACTTTGGCATAAAACGTCGCTGCCGGATGCTTGATAAGAGTGCGGTTGAGATCTATCGACTCGGTTACATAGTCTTGTGCCGGACTTGGGAATCCTGCCCTTATCCCTCCGTCGGCAAGGAGCAACGGCAGAATAGTGGATATATCTGCCCTATATAGTCGGAATACGTTCATAATACAGTGGATAGCGGATTGTTTAGTTTTTCAAATAGCAAAATTATCTGCCTCCACTGCCTAATTCTCGCACCCTTATATTAATAAATCTTTATTGTCCTAAAATTAGTTGGCTTTCCCTAAAAAGACTTGACAGATTTGAGAGCGATTGACTAATATGGTTTACAGTGAATATAAAGGAGTCATTCTTTATAGCGGCGATTGAGCCAGAACTTGCGTTCAGATTCCGGAAAACGCTCTATGGCATAACGAAGGGATGTGCGGGGGAGCTTCATGTAACGCTGTTCAAGGTATTCAAGGAGAGTCGGAAGGTCTCTTTTACCAATTTCGCGAAGCATCCAGCCGATTGCCTTATGTATAAGATCGTGAGGATGCGAAATCAGCTTGTCAGCTATAAGCAGAGTCGGAGCAAAATTGCCATTCCGGATAAAATCAAAGGTCGAGATAATTGAAATGCGCTGTTCCCATAAGTTATCGCTTTCAGCAAGACGCATAATGGTATCGGTATTAAAATCCTCATCCAGTCGCAGATAGGGACCCACAACAAAGTGTGCCGACAAATCTACCAGATCCCAATTGTTAGCCTGACGTGCATGACGCAGATAGCACTCTGCCACTTCCTTTCTTCTCAATTTTTTGGAATCATCCTTATCCGAACGTTTAGGCATGTTCCTCTTCATTTCCTCCACAAGAAGAAGAAAACCGGCAAGACGGACCTCATGCCAACGAGAATACAATAGTTTTTCTATTTCGGTAAGACTGACAAGCCCCTTAGCCTCCTTCACGACTGCACGGGTCTGAGGCACTTTCAGCCCTAAGAACTCATCGCCCTCACCATACTGACCTTTACCGGTCTTAAAAAAACGCATCAGCACTTCTCTCTGTTCCCTGTTTTCCTGTTCCCTGAGCAAAGCCTCAATATCGGCAGCAGTAACTTTCTCCTTATTCATCACAATAACTTTACAATCCTATTTCTTACGGTGATCGGAGGCATACTTCTTACACCATCGGGTGATGCCGCACACCTCACACTCCGGACGACGGGCTTTGCAGACATACCTGCCATGGAGTATCAGCCAATGATGAGCTTTAGGTATAATTTCAGCCGGGATATACTTTATCAATGTCTTCTCGGTCTGCAGCGGAGTCTTTGAATTGTTGGTAAGCCCTATCCGGTTGCTGACCCTGAACACGTGAGTATCTACTGCCATTGCCGCCTTATCCCACACCACGGCAAGCATGACATTGGCAGTCTTACGCCCAACTCCCGGGAGCTTCATCAGCTCATCAATATCCGAAGGCATCTCCCCTCCGAATTCCTCCGTCAGCACTTTGGCTGCCCTGATCAGATGCCGGGTTTTATTATTAGGGAAAGTCACGCTCTTAATAAAAGGAAAGACCTCTTCCTCACTGGCAGCTGCCAAGGAGGAAGGGTCGGGATAAGCTTCAAATAAAGGAGGAGTGACGATATTGACCCTCTTGTCGGTGCATTGCGCCGATAGAATCACTGCAAGGAGCAGATGAAACGGAGAATCATAGCGCAGTTCAGTAGCCGGAGAAGGCATATTCTCCGCGAACCACTCAATCACGCCGGCATATCTTTCCTTGATGGTCATTATCTTTAACGTGCAGACTCAAATTCAGCAAGGAAACGGACATCGTTCTCGCTGAACATACGGAGATCTTTCACTCGGTATTTTAGATTTGTTATGCGCTCGATACCCATACCGAAAGCATATCCGGAATAGACATCGGGATCAATGCCACAAGCTTTCAGCACGTTAGGATCGACCATTCCGCAGCCCAGGATTTCTACCCAACCGGTGCCTTTACAGAACGCGCATCCCTTACCGCCACAAATGTTGCAGCTGATATCCATTTCAGCAGAAGGCTCCGTGAAGGGGAAATATGAGGGACGGAGACGAATTTTAGTTTCCGGTCCGAACATTTCCTTAGCAAAATTCAGGAGCACCTGTTTAAGATCGGCAAAAGAGACATTCTTATCAATGTAAAGACCCTCTACCTGATGGAAGAAACAGTGGGCACGGGCAGAGATAGCCTCATTACGATAGACCCTGCCGGGGCATACTATACGGATGGGAGGCTGTGTCTTTTCCATCACACGGGTCTGTACTGAGGATGTGTGTGTACGCAAAAGGACGTCTACCGGAGTGCGTGTGATGAAAAATGTGTCCTGCATATCGCGGGCAGGATGATCCTTTGGGAAATTAAGAGAAGAGAACACATGCCAGTCATCTTCAATCTCAGGACCCTCCGCGATTGTGAAACCCATTCCTGCGAATATGTCTATTATGTCGTTCTTCACTATTGAGAGAGGGTGACGTGAGCCCACGGGGAAAGGAGTGGCAGTCCGAGTGAGATCGATTGAAGCAGCGGCAGAATCAGCTCCTGTGGCAAGCTGCGACTTAAATTCATTGATTTTGTCAGTGACAAATGTCTTGAGTTCGTTAAGCTTCTGTCCGAGTTCCTTCTTTTTGTCGGCAGGGACATTACGGAAATCTGCCATAAGAGCGGCGACCTCACCTTTTTTACTCAGATATTTAATGCGGAGTTCCTCCACAGCCTCGGCAGTAGAAGCGGAAGCAGCAGCAATCTCCTCCTTGATTTGTTTGATTTTTTCTATCATCACGTAAATTGTTAGCATCACAACGCTGCCTGCACTATTAATTCAGAGCGGCATTCTGTCTTTAAGATGCAAAATTAGTAAAAAATCTGCTAAATCAACATACCAAAAAGCGCATAATCCAAGTTATTTAATTTAAGTTGGCAAGCTCAGATTAAAATGAATCACTTAAATCATGTAAAAATATGAATAAATCAACGACAGCTATCGTATGCGGAGTGCTGCTTTCATTCGGACTTTTTCTCTTAGGCCTTGAAGTGAAACAGGGTCTCAACAGCATCACCGATAATCAGAGAATCGTGACCGTACGCGGTCTTTCCGAACGCGAAGTAAAGGCTAATAAAGTGACCTGGCCAATTGTCAGTAAAGAAGTAGGCAATGATCTCCCTTCTATCTATACCAATATAGAGCGTACAAACAGTGCGATTCTGGCATTCCTTAAAAGTAACGGAATAACAGATTCAGAGATTTCAGTAAACGCGCCTCAGGTGGTCGATCTTCAGGCTGACAGATATTCCTCCAATAATGTCCCTTTCAGGTATAACGTGACTAACGTGGTGGTCGTGACTTCTTCACAGGTGGATAAAGTCAGACAGCTTATCGAGCGCCAGACAGAACTACTGAAACAGGGCATTGCCATTGTCGCAGGCGATTATCAGTATCAGACGGTCTATGAATTTACAGGTCTCAATGCCATCAAGCCCGAGATGATTGCCGATGCGACCAAAAATGCAAGAGAAGCAGCTAACAAATTCGCAGAAGATTCACAAAGCAAGTTAGGCAAAATAAAGACCGCCTCGCAAGGTCAGTTCTCAATCGAAGACCGCGACCAATACACTCCCTACATCAAACAAGTGCGTGTAGTGTCATCCATTCAGTTCTATCTTAAAGATTGAGGCGCGAGGCTCAAGGCGCGAGGCTTTAGGCATTAGGCTCAAGGCTTTAGAATTTAGACACGAACCTAAAGCCTAATGCCTCAAGCCTAATACCTAATTCGGTTCATTCGCCGTCCGGAATTGCCTCATAAGCCCTGAGAGCCTGCTCGAAACGCGCTTTGACATCATTCATTTTGTAAAGCCCGTCAGAATTCTTTTCAAGTCCTTCAAGAGAGAGAGGATAAATCATCGGCGGGTTGTCAAGGTCAAGAAGCTCCATATTGCGAAGCTGGTCTATGCTCTGGTAGACAAGGTTAATATCCGCATATTCCACCCCATCCGGACCGACAAACTTCTCAATCACCATTTTAGAACCAATCGGAGTCTTCTTTTCAATAGCGTTCGGCAGCTCATATTCCTCTACTCCGAGAGCAGTTGCCACACTTGAAAGATTGCTGTCGTGGCCCACAAGGAAAGTAAACTTGCGCGAAGGGCTCTGTAATTCATCAAACATATATTGAATCAAAGGCTTAGCCACATTCACTGCCACAATAGGAGCCGTGAAAAGCACGTCCTGATACACATCCTTTACATGAGCGAGACGCTCCCAGTCCTTACGTGTAAGCTTATGTCCGAAGGCAGCCGCAAGTGTGTCAGGTTCCTCATAATATTGGAGGATGAAGGCATCGCTGGCAGCATTAAGTTCCTTCAGAGCGCTTCCGCTTTTCATTGAGGGTTCGCCCCATTTATCAAGCACAATCTCCGTGTTATAATTATTGAATGCCTTTAGCTTGGGATCATTAGCTTTTGCCATAGGCGACTCGCTGACATCGAGCACATCCATCATAAGCTCATAATC
>JAIDPA010000002.1 GCA_029062985.1 Muribaculaceae bacterium | reverse complement strand
GAGGCGGCATTGGAGCGGATGAAGGCAGACTGGGAGCGTTATCAGTCCGTTGTCAAGAGAGACAAGGACGGTAATCCGCTGAACGACCTGAAGATTGATACCTGTAATCTACCCGATGAAAAGAACATGGGTATCCACCTGCAAGGACTGGCGACGAAAACCGACACGCACGGTCATTACCAGCGTGTCGGCGAGGTCTATGGCTTCCCGATTTCAATCATTTCCGAAAAGACATTGGTTGACGGCAAGGAGAGTGTTCAGAACCGCTTTGTTGTCGAAGGCAACTACAAATACAAGTACAACAATGGCTTTATCGCAATGAGTGATACCCAAGCCGCCTGCATGAACTTCGTCAACGCTCTGGAGAAGATACCCGGCATCATCGCCCAGTATGAGGAACGTACGGCGAAACTTAAAGCCGATGTTCCGCAACTCGAAGCCATTATCTCCAAGACGTGGGGCAAGGAGAATGAGTTGAAGCAGCTCAAATCCGAACTTACCTCCCTCGACCGCAAGATAACGGCTGAACTTGCACCCAAACACGATGAGAATGACGGCACTGAGAACAAGCAGGAGCAATCCCAACAGTCTCAGCTGGATGTCATATCCATGAAGGCAGATTCTCCACCTTCCTCTCAGTCTCAGCAACCCTCAATGGTCGCGGAACCGAAAGCAGTTTATCATCATTCTGCTCGAACTCATACGTCTCGTAGAATATAAGCAACAGCGCAGATAGAGCAAATTTCTCGGTCTGCGCTGTTTTTTTTGTTCGCTAGACATGGGATAAATTAACACCCTCATCACCCTAAAAATAAAGCTCTAAACCTATTCCAAGTAATTCTAGTCTACAAAAATCCAGTTCAGTAGTATCCCCTGACAAACAATGAATAATTAATTGTATCCAGACGTTCTTGTACGAACTATCTGGTGCATATTGACTAATTGCGTTTCATGTACATCTGCCATATCTCCTTTTGTGCTTTTGATTATGGTATAGCTAATTCTACATTCGGGACATGTATCAACTCATTTTTTCATAATGTCATAGACTGTAATCAGAAGATTGCCGACGTACTCAGGAGAACAGCCTCCCGATTTGGGGATACTTGCATAAGCGGAACCGTTGATGCCAACTACACAATGGTTCAAGGCTCATGGGAATTTTAACCCCACTTTCCAAACCTGAAAGAGGAGGCTGTGTCAAAATAGGCGCAGCCTCTTTTTTTACGGCATTCAGCAAAAAAATAAAACAAAGCCCCGACTTTCTCAAGCAGGGGCTTTGTCATGTCAGAAAGTTTTTGTACCTTAGTGACATATTTATTTACAAATAAATGCATACAAAATTACATACAAAATCTTATATTAACAATAGGCTGTTCCTGACAATTGACCCCAATGAGGAAATTGAGCGGGATTCCCCTGTGAGATTGGTCGACAGTATAGTGGAGGGTCTTGATCTGAAGGACTTCAGGAAACTGTACAGCGATAAAGGCCGCTGTCCCTATCACCCCAAGATGATGCTAAAGCTCATAATCTATGCCTACATGAACAACATCTATTCATGCCGCAGGATAGAGGATCAGGTCAGGCGAGACATACATTTCATATGGCTTGCGGCACAGGAGCGTCCCGATTATGTGACCATCAACCGTTTTCGTAACCGCGTCAAGGCAGAGATCAACAACATCTTCACGCAGATCGTGCTGGTATTGGCCGACAAAGGCCTCATAACACTGGATGTGGAGTATATTGACGGGACAAAGATAGAATCCAAGGCAAACAAGTATACCTTCGTATGGCGCAAGACCGTGGAGAGGAACCGCGCCAAGCTGCTGGAAAAGATCCGTATCCTCCTGGAGCAGATCGATGAGGTGATAGCTCAGGATAACGCTGCCGGATCAGAGAGAGTCGAGTTCACGCCAGAGGCTCTGACCTCCATAATCGGGGAACTCAATGGCGCTCTCGCCACGGAGCCGGAGCCTGCGGATAATGAACAGAAGAAGCAGCGCCGGGAGCGCGGCAGGCAGATCAGGGAACTGGAGAAGCACCGTGACAGACTCAGTGAATATGACAGCCGTCTGGAACAGATCGGAGAACGCAACTCCATGTCGAAGACTGATCCGGACGCCACTTTCATGCGTATGAAGGAGGATGCGATGAACAACGGACAGACCAAGCCGGGCTATAATCTCCAGATCTCTGCGGAAAATCAGTTCATCACCGACTTCGCACTCTTCCACAATCCGACCGATACACTTACACTGATACCGTTCCTCAACTCTTTTCTGAGCCGTTACCATCGTCTGCCGTCAGTCGCAGTGGCCGACTCAGGGTATGGATCCGAAGAGAACTACCGCTTCATGGACGAGGCAGGCATGGAGGCCTATGTCAAGTACAACCGCTTCCATCTCGAACAGCGTCCGCGCTACAGACCCAATCCCTTCCACCACGATAACTTCCACTACAACGCCGAGCAGGACTACTATGTCTGCCCTATGGGACAACACATGACCCGCATAGGCACATCCCACACAAAGACCGCCAGCGGCTACCGCAGTGAGAGCGTCCGTTACCGTGCCCGGAACTGCAATGGCTGTCTGTTGAGATGTCTCTGTTATAAAGCCAGAGGCGACCGACGGATAATCGAGGTGAACCACCGGCTGAACGGATACAAACGGAAAGCACGGGAGCTACTCACCTCAGAAGAATGACTCAGACAAAGGGGAAGACGATGTATCGAAACCGAAGCCGTCTTCGGACAGATGAAGTTCAACATGGCATACCGCCGCTTCCGGCACTTCGGCAAAGACAAGGTCACGATGGACTTTGCCTTCTTCGCCATTGCCTTCATCCTGAAGAAAATGTGCTCAAAGATAGTGAAACAGGCCAGAAATGGAGGAGATACTCCCCATTTTGACCTGTCTTTACTCTTATACGGTATTTTACAGCCTGAGAATCGAATATTTTGGCGAAACACTCAAAAATCTGTCGCCTGAAAAACATCCAAACCTCATTGCTCTAAAAAGTGAGGCTGCACCGTAAACCTTAATTACGACACAGCCTCTTTCTTTTCTCGTTTCTCCCTCCGCTTCCGACCGCAGTAACTTTGCACAGAAAAATAATGGGTGAAGTGGCTTAAACTCATAAAATTAATTGAATATGGCATGATATTTGCAAAGAATTATTTTGTAATTGCATTATCTATGATGCAAAAATTATAACGGAAAGGAGGTGTAAAAATGAAAGCGGAAGTACAGTATAATGACTACATAGGCAATGCAGCAGCAGATATGACAGATTTTGACAGTCTTCGTATACAGGCATATATGAAAGAAAAGGGCATAGATGAAGCGAGATATGAGTTTATCGGTATCTCTTTCTATGCTTCCGGAGACTCGGAGAGAGTTTCATTCAGTTTTATATGTAGAGACAAAGAAGATGGTTCGGTCAAAGACATAGGTTTTGAGAAAGACCAGACTGTTGATGAGTTCCTTAGATTCTTCAAAAGATTCAATGTGATTTTAGGTCTGAGACATCGATATGAAGAACTAGAAAAAGTAGATTCCACGGAAACTATATACATAGACGACAGAGAAGAAGAAACAAATGTTTAATAAAACTATAGTGTCATGGCAAGTACCGATTTTGACCTCTATTTAAGAGATGTTGAAGATCTGGAAGATGCTTACTTCTTGGATCAAGCTATTAGAACGGAGAGTGATTTTGGTCATTATGACTGCAAGAAAAATGGTGAAAGATTATTTATTTCCTCTTATAAATGGTCTGAACCGCTTTTGATAGCAAGCGATAAGGCTAAGAAAAAGTTCTTAAATGACCTCGAGAAAAGATGGACTGAAGAAGGAGAGTCTATCAGTTTGAGATATGATTTTGAACAAGCTCTTCAGAAAAATGATTAATGAAAAATCCCTCCGGCGATTACCGTCGGAGGGATTACTATATCATGAAAACTGTTTACTCTCCTTCGTATGTTAGCTGTAAATACTCATTGAAAAGTGGGCCAGGGCGCTCATTCAAAAATGGGCTACCGCGGAGGACTTAACTGTCGGAAGTTTTCTTATATTTATAGAAATTAGCCCGACACAAAAATGTTAACCGTGATAGATATACAAACAATTGTCCATCTTTACCGTAGCAGAGATTACAGTCGTCGAGGTATCGCACGCAAACTGGGCATCCTCGCACTACAGTAGACAAAGTGCAGCCTCAATATGAAGCCACATAGGAAACCTCAGACAATGAGGCTCTGGATAACCTTCTGTCCCTCCAACCGACCTATAACTCGCAGGGACGTAAGCCCCGCAGACTCTCAGAGGCGATAGTCGCTGAAATACAAGTATAACAACGGTTTTATCGCAAAGAGTAACACACACGTCGCAAGCATGAACTTCGTCAACGCTCTGGAGAAGAAACTCGGCATCATTGCCCAGTATGAGAAACGGACGGCAAAACTCAAAGCCGATGTTCCCCAGCTCGAAGCCATCATCTCCAAGACATGGGCAAGGAAGATGAACTGAAAGCCCTCAAATCCGAACTTGCCTCCCTCGACCGCAAAATCACCGCCGCCCTCGCTCCCAAGCACGATGGAAAGGACGGCGAGGAAGTCAAGCGCGATGAGCAGCCACAGCAATCACAGCGGGACGAGAATCCGACTCAATCCTCCGGCTCAAAGGAGTCAATGGTGGCGGAACCTAATGCACGTTATTCCCAATCGCCTATAAAATCTATCACATCCCGGTCATCTTCGCCTAATTTCAAAAGGCCTTGAGAAAAAAACAGACGTTGTTAAAAATACAACGTCCGTTTTATTTATATTCACAAAAAAATTTGTAACTTTGTATTCGAATAGCAATGGCGGGAGGTGACGCCTACCGCTTCAACATATTGCATTCGTATTGTCTCGTAAAGAAAAACTGGTAACTTTTCATAAGATAGACGAGAAAGTGCGGAGCAATCGTGTCGTATTTTTACGCAAATACGGCACGGTCTGCATACGCTCGTCTATCGGCTTTACCAGTAGCCTCTTTACAGACGTGTGCAGATTCGTGCCTTTTTAGAATATTGGCAGGAGTTTGCATCACAAAAATGTAAACTCCTGCCTGTTATATGAAGCCACAAGAAAAAGCCGCCGGAACTAAAGAAAAGATATTGACAAGGGTATTGCCCCTTTTTCTGGTTAATAACTACGAGTCTATAACCATAGGCCTGATGGAAGATGCGACACGCCTCACAAGAGGTACCATATACCGTTATTTCAATAATAAAGAGGACATATTCAAACAAGCGTTGTTTAGATACTATGACTCTCAGCAAAACGTATTGTTCGCCATGGATCCTGATAGATATATCTTGACAGAGTATTGGAAACTGAAAATACAACAGCTTGAAAGTGCCTATTTATATCTGAGAGAATACGGTATACTTGTTGATATGCTTGCAATATCTCATTACATTGAGGTACAGGGGATGCGTATAATACCGACATTCCGAGACCTCATTGTATCACATAAGCATAGGAATCTTAAATTCTGGTCTTTGGTTTTGAGAAATACACCTGACATAACTTTAAACACTAAAAAAATATCATATCAGAGAGCCGGACAGATATACCATGGTTTGTTTATGCAATTATGTTCAAACTATCCGAATGTGAAGTTAACTCTCCCAAACATCAGTTTCTCATAAATTGAACACACATCAGTTAAGAAGCATAAATCCCTTCTCGGTCAGAACTTTATGCGCTGTTTCAGCATATTTTTCAAGATACACGTGGTCCGGCACATAAGGAGGAGTGAACATCTTGTCAAGTCCGTGATTGATGAGCCACCTCATTATTGGCCTGCCGGACCAAAATCCATAATAAATATTCTCTACCATAGCCCCAGACATTACTTTTGGGTAATAACTCATCTGTCCGAAATCGACATATGACTTACCTCTTGCCTCTGCCTCTTTGACAGTCCGGAAGATGGTGTTGAGATACAGAATCTTTGAATCGTCATCCTTGTATCGGAATCCCATATACAAAGGAATAAGATTACCGTCGTTCTCCAATATTATGACCATTACACGAATTTCATCGGTAGCATTGTCTCTCGCAACAAGAAAGAACGAGTCTTTGCCCAACAAATAGTTTGTCGCCTCAAAGAATTTCTCGTTGAGGAAATCAAACTTGATTTTGGCTTTGTCAAGAACCTTTCGATAGAGGTATGTGAATTCCTTGACAGGTTCTCCACCATAATCATTTATGATTTCCCAATGGAAAGACCTATCAAAAAGATCTTTGAATTTGCGATATCGTTTTCTGTTCTTTTTCCGCAAAGCATCAGGATAAGATACGCCCGGCAATATCGGGATTGCATTGGTAGGGAAAGACACGACAAACTTAAAATCAGATGTCAGAATGTCCCTGACATACTTTAATCCTCTCTCCCTCACATCTTTTACGAGAACGAAGTAGGACTTGACATTCTGGCTCATCTTCTCTATCTCTCCACCTATCATCTCGGCTACTTGCTTCTTTTCTTCGGCGGTAAGGTACGGGACATATTCTATAAAGTGCTCACAGGTAGCGGCATATGAACCTGTCACAAATGTACGGAGCTTTAGAAAAGACGGAAATGCTTTTCGAATGCTTCCAATCCACTTTTTTGCATTGCCAGCTGATGCGATGTGGATTAAGTCCATGTCGTAACAGAAACAAGGGACAATGGCTATTATGTCATTTTCCTTGAATATCTGAAGATAGTGGAATTCCACATCATCGAATTCACCAAGCTCATTTGCCTTCATAAAGGCACGGCTCTTGATTATGTCAGTACCGTATATTTTCTCCCAATCTTCCGACTTGATGTCGTCAATTGTGGCGCACCATTTAGCTTTGAATCTACTTGACATATCTTTCCAATCCGTATTTATCGAATAGCTTAATCAACAGACAGACAAGACCGTCCATATCCTCTTTAGTATGGCTTGCCATTACACTGATACGGAAACGTGTAAGATTCGCAGGGACAACCGGAGGGGTAAGATCATTGATGAAATATCCGTTGTCAAAGGCATCCTTGACCATGTAAGTGAGAACAGTGGCATCTCCTACAATGAGCGGCACAATTGGTGTTTGCGTATTCAAGATATTGAATCCTGTGTCTCTCAATTTATTATGAAGATACTCCGTATTTTTCCGGAGTTTTTCTACAATGTCCGTATTGTCCATCGCCTTGAACACCTCAATAGCCCCGGCACACACAGCAGGAGGTAGCGACGTCGAGAACATATTGCTTCGGGCATATATGCGAAGATAGTCGATAATTTCCTGCGAAGCGGTTATATAACCACCGACTGTTCCGACGGCCTTGCTCAGAGTTCCAGTTACGATTATGTTATCTCGTTCAGATATACCATAATGAGAAAGTGTGCCCGCGCCCTTGTCTCCGATTACACCGGTAGCATGGGCATCATCAATCAAAAGAATGGCGTTGTATTTCTTGCAGAGTGCAAGAATCTCAGGAATGTTGGCAATGTCGCCGTCCATACTGAATACTCCATCAGTGGCGACCATTATGCCGTTAGGATATTGATCCACGTTCGCAGCAAGTATCTTCTCTAGATGAGTCATATCCCCGTGTTTGAAACGGAGCATCTTTGCACCGGAGAGAACTGTTGCATCCAACAGGCTTGCATGGTCAAGTTTGTCGTGGATGATTAGATGGTTGGGACGCAATAGTCCTGCTACAGCACCGAGATTAGCGGTATAACCCGATGAAAAAAGCATTGCATCATCGAACCCGGTTTTATCTGCTATCACCCTTTCCAGTTCATTATGGTATATTGTCGTGCCTGTGAGCAAAGGAACACTGCCAGATCCTATTCCGAATTCTTTAGTCACCTCGACTGCTTTCTCCACTACTTTAGGCAAGATGGTTGCACCGAGATAACTGTTAGAACCGAACACGATGACTTTTGCTGTCTTGCCAGTATGTCGGTTATATACCATACATTCTCTATCGCAGGCACTTACATGTGGGTGCTTCTTCAGACTGTTGAGGCCGGCTAACTCATGCAGTCGAAGTTCCTCTTGAAAATCAGCGACTTTACCAAGTATAGACCTATCTCTACTGGTCTTGTTGGCTGACATATTCACAGTGTATTTCATAAATGTTAAAATTATAACGTATATTATAACGCAAAGTTAATAATAATATTTAATAATACTGCGTTTACAAACAAGAAAAAATATTCTCTCTCTTATATTTTATCATATCGTTATATTTTAGTAACTTTGCAAAAGTATTAAAACAGCATAGATCAATGGGCAAAGGAGAATCCAACAAAGGCGGCGCCAGTCGTCAAAAAATACTATTGGAGGCATTTAGACTATTCGCTACAATGCCCTATGAACGCGTATCCTTCAGCGTTATGGAGAAAGAGATTGGTATAAGCCGTGGGTCAATGGTATATTACTTTGGCAATAAGGAGGGTCTTTTCCGCGAGGTACTGACAACCCTTGTATATGGCACATCTTCAATCAAGGCTGTTCCAGAGGCTTATAGGTTATCATTATGTTCATTCTACAATTATTTTATAGAGACACTGAAAAGAGAACAGGAAAAGATTGCACAAACAGGGATTATAAATATTAATGAAGCTCTTATGCGTATAGAGAATTCTGCGTTAACTTATATTGATAATTTTAAAGAATTAACCGTGAAGTGGTTTATGGAGGAGCAGGAGGTATGGGAAATTGTCATAAAAAATGCCATATCAATTGGTGAAATTCCCTCAAATATTAATCCAGAATTACTCGCACGCATTTTTGAAGACTGCTATTTGGGAAATGCATTCCAAGGCGTATTTTCAAATCATGGATATAATATAGACTTTCTCAAAAAAGAGTTTGATCAAATATATACTATCGTAAGAAATTAAAACTCTCAGTACTAATTATACATATTTATAATATGTATAATTATGGTATCTCCATTTGAATATGGATACGGTATAAAACAGGCTGCAAGAAGCAAGGCAAGGAGGATAATTACTATAGCTCCTACGCCCAAAAGAACTAACGCCCGAGGCATATCTCCTATGAGCCTCCGTACTTTTTTTGAACGAAGATTTATATTATCATTATCATCACTAGAAGTATTCATTTCTTAACGTCCTAATTCAAGTTGATTCTTAACTAGATTGTAGTATGCTCCTTTTTTATCAATAAGAGAATTGTGGTTTCCAGTTTCAACAACTCGTCCTGAATCAAGTACAATGATTTGATCTGCACTTTTTACAGTCGAAAGACGGTGTGCCACCACAATTACTGTTCGTCCTTTGTAAAACTCATTTAAATTTTCTACAATATCGCGTTCATTCTTAGCATCCAGAGCATTTGTCGCTTCATCGAGGAAAATAAAGTCTGGGTTCTTATAAACAGCTCGGGCTATAAGTATACGCTGCTTTTGTCCTTGACTTAATCCTACCCCATTTCGTCCAATTAAAGTGTTGTACTTTAAAGGAAGATTCATGATATGATCATGTATCTTAGCTATTTTAGCGGCTTTTTCAAGTTTTTCAAAGTCTATTTCCGTATCGTCGACTGCGATATTACGCGCTATAGACTCTGAGAAAATCACACCATCTTGCATTACTACTCCGCAATGGGATCTCCACCATCTAGGATTGTACTCAGTTATATTTTTTTCGCCTAAGTAAATAGTTCCTTTTAAAGGAGAAAAAAATCCTAACAGAAGTTTCAAAATTGTAGTCTTGCCACTGCCTGAACAACCAACAATCGCTGTAATTTTACCATGAGGTATAATAATATTTATATCATCTAGGGTAAATTTGCGAGAATGAATATTATATTTAAAAAACACTTGTTTAAAATGGAGATTCTTATTGGTTTCTTCAGGGAAACAGGTGAGTTGTTCTGGTGTTTCCTCTTCTTCTCTCACACTATGAATTTCATTGATTCGATCTAATGACAATTTAACATCTTGGTAAGAATTTATAAATGCCATAAGCTGTTCAATAGGAGAATTCAACTGACCTATAATATATTGTACAGCCAACATTTCTCCTAAAGTCATTGATCCTCTTATTACAGATGTGGCAGCGATGACAGTTATAAGGATGTTCTTAATTTCATTAATAAAAACTGATCCGGCCTCCTGCGATTGTTGTAGTCGAAGCGATCTTAACTGTTCTGTAAAAAGTTCTGCTTGATTATCTTCCCATTCCCATCTTCTACGCTTTTCACACCCTTGTAGCTTAATCTCCTGAATATTTGTAATGAATTGAAATGTCTTCTCTTGATTTTGAGCATAATATCCAAATAATCTATAGTCAATTACTTTTCTCTTATGCAAGAATAACGAAATCCATAAACCATAAATTATACTGCCAAGTACAAAGATACCAAAGATTAGTAAATTATAAAAACATAATACTGAACCAAGAATTAAAAAACTTATTCCTGAAAACAGCAAACTCAATACTTGAGTAGTAAGAAAATTTTGTACTCTGTTATGATCCTCCATTCTTTGAAGGAAGTCTCCTACCATTTTAGATTCAAAGAACGTCATCGGCAGACGTAACAACTTTATAAAAAAGTCACTAACTAAAGAAAGATTTAGTCGAATGGATATATGCATCAGCATCCACCGCCGAATAAAATCAATTGCCGTCCGACCAAATACAATCATCATTTCTCCTAAAAGTATTAGCCAGATTAATTTTATAGCTGCATTTTTGATACCAATATCTACAATTGCTTGAGTTAGGAATGGCAATATTAATTCTAAAATACTTGTGATTAATAAAGTGCCGGCAACTATAACCATGTGTTTGTTGTATTGCTTAATGTATTTGAGCAATACGCTGAAAGAAAAATTTTGTTTTTTAGTACATTCGTTTCTATTACTATAAAAATCGTCTGTAGGCTCCAAAACTAAACCTATCCCAAACTCATCAGACTGACAATTCACACTCCAATGTTTTAAAAAATCTTTCTCGGAGTATTCAATTCTTCCTAGACCTGGGTCAGCAACGAAAAATTTATTCTTATGATATTTATACAATACCACAAAATGCTTGTGATCCCAATGAAGAATGCATGGATGTTTCTGTCTTTTCAAAAAAGACAGAGACATCTGCATAGGAACTGCCTTAAAGCCTAATGATTTTGCTGCATCCACTAGTCCTAGCAAGGAAATACCTGCAACTGTCGGAACGCAGATACTCTCTAATGCTTCAAAGGTGATATTCTTACCATAATGCCTACATATCATCTGAAGACAGGCTACCCCACATTGAATAGCATCTCTTTGTCGTATTATCGGGAACTGTTGCATGGTTTAATTTTTAATATCCCACTTACAAGCATTCCTCTAATGGCATTGTCAAGTTGTGGTATTAACCACTCAGTTTTGCCTATGGAGGGGTTTGCGTTAGTAACATATGCCGCAAGCTGCTCTATATTTTGAATTCCATTTGAAATTATACCATCAATGATATTTACTCTAATTCCAACAACAAGTAGATTAACGACTTTCATTAACATACTATCTGGTATGGATACCACATAGACTTTATCATGAATTTCTGAGACCTGTTTCCCAAGTTTATCTTTTAAAAAAAATAGAGCCTTGTCTATTGACATTTCAGATATTCTGATATTTTCCGCAAGTTCAAATTCATATTCTCTCAGATTAGGGAGTGTATAGAGTAATGAAACTACAGACCGCATATCTGATGATATAATCTCTGCATTGTCAAATAGATATCTATCTAAATAACAAAGATCATTGTCAAATCCTGACAATGGACAACCCTTTATATTAGAGTCATGATTCAGATGATGCTGGCAATGAGTAAACTTGGAACTGTAAATACCCCAATGAGGATAGTTGATTAGAGGATTAATACCATTTTCAGAACATATTTTAGTTATTCTGTGGGAGAGTTCAGGAGATAGACTGTCTAAGTATCTACTCACGAAAACATATGTATTGAACCGTCTCTTCACATCAGCAAGTAGATGCATATACCCGGACTTGGGTGTATATGACAAATCTAAAGGAAGCCAATCAAATTTTGTACTGAGCTTATCTCCTTCAGTACAAAATCCGACTGATTTTCCATTTTCTTTGACCATTAGATAAAAGAAGAGTTGTTCATAGATAGTGTTGATGAAACCATCGTTCATCTTTCTAATAATCGTCAAATTGTTATCAATGAAGTCGTTTATTTCTTTTATATATGACTGTATGAAACCAATGTCATTACCTCCTATAATACCCGCATTTATTACTCGTAAAATAGGATGAGCATTATAGTCTTTCAAAACCCAATCAGGGAAAAGACATCCATTCGATAAAAATTTTTCTAGCGTACGTCTATTGTACATCTGATCATCATATTCTATATTTTGTCCAAAGACATCCGCTTTTAATTGTTTTTCCGATGGCTTTTCAAACATAAACCAATCACAATCTACATGTAGAAATGGGGCAATTTGTTTGGAATACGTATAGATTTTGGGAAGGGCCCATAAATTGCAGCCATCGTACATTTCCATAAAGTCAGGAATGATAACAATGTTATCATACGGAATTTTAAAAAGTTCTGACACGACTTTTGAAACTCGTTGGTTACAATATAACGTAACACTCCCAAAATGCTTTTTTAGTAATAGACAACTTAATGCCATACTCTTCCAATTCATGTCTGGGGAAAGAAACCCTGCGGGATCTACAAGAACCTCTGATTCCTTGGCATAACTATAAAATGTCTGCACTATATTCATAATCTTATTACAATAATGCCATCAAATATACACTGAGCGATAAACTCCTTTATTTTTTGAAGAGATACTGAGAGAGTGGTCTTAGATGTAAGTATTTCGTTGATATTTTCTTCTTTTAGTAAAGAAAGTAAAAGTTGATATTTATCTTTAGTCCACATAAACCTATCAATTGTATTAAATATTGGATTATATAGTTTCAGAAGTATCCAATCGGATACTGATTCAGCCGCTTTCTTATTAAGTAGTTTTCTTAATAGGAAATCTGATATTCCTGAAACTTTTAATAATGGGCTTAATGCAAGTCTAAAGGGTTGATTTGGGTATTTAGAAACTCGTATTTTTTCTATTGATATGTTGTGTTCATCTTGTAGCTTAATCAATTCACTTCGCCGTCCTTTATAAGTATTTATTATATTGAAATCCTCTACATCGTTTTTTTCATTCTCAAGTTTCTCTATATCTGAAAAACTTCCAGAATTACAATAATACTCCTTTATTGATTTAAAGTTGAAAAGGATATCATTGTTAGCTGAAAAATCATAATATAAACTACTCTCAATTCCTTTCTGTTTACAGATAGACAATATCCTATCATATACATCTGGGAATTCCGAGCGCATCTTATAAACAATGAAACGATTGCATGCCCAATTTCTTTTATATTCCATTACATGCAAGTAGGTAAGTTTTTTTAAGTTTAAGATCTGAAGTGGCACGTGGGCATCTTCCATATCAAAATTCCTTATAGGTTTATTATAAAACGTGCTAACTGACTTATTATATTTAGCAGATAGTCCATAGAATAGCCATTGTTCGAAAACCACATTGTATAGAAATTTTCGTTCAGATAAGGCAATCTTAGATTTATTTATCTCTAAAAAATTTCGAATCTCGTGAATATATTCATCAAAAAAAGCCAAATCATAACCGCCTAATAATCCAGCATTATATGATTTGATAATGTTATTCTCACAACAAACTTTCATAAAGTCTGGAAAGCATATATTATCCTTTTTCATTTGGTCATACACTTTTAAATAAAATGTTGAATCATATTCCAAATGTTGAGCAATCAAAGGGGCGTTACGCAATGACGAAGGAAGAGTTTTCCACATAAATATATCAATATCTACATGAATGAATGGGTTTTGCTGATCCTCATAAGTCAAGATTTTGGGCCAACAATAAAACCAATTGGAAAAATCATCATTTGCCTCGATTATTTTATAATTGTCATAAGGCAATTGAAAAAGATCTCCCAATATTCTTACTATGTCCTCATTACCATAAAATATTAAATTATCAGTCGGATTATGCTTCTTGAGAAGAAGACAACTATAGGCCATAGACAGCCAATTTATCACAGCAGACTGATATCCACCTAAATAATTTATATTATTGTAGGTGATCGTTTTATTGAAATAAGATTGTATGAGATTCATAATAACCCTACAGACTATTATCTTCTACTTTTTTCAATATAATCTAAAAACATTCTGTCCTCTATATTATGAATAAAGGAAGGACAACGAGGCGTTCCCTCAATCAGCGCCAATGGACACATACCACCGCATAGAGGATAGAATTTACAATTTTTGCAATCCTTAATTTCTCCATTTAGTAGTTTTTCGGGTACAGTTCTAATCTTACTCCCCCTATTATCCAAATTTGTCGTATCCATGACGTTACCAAGTATATAACCTTGTTTAGCGTAATAGTCGGAATACGATGTTTCGGAGCAGTCAAAAATGTACCCTTCAGTATCGTACATTTCCGCATGCTCCTCTGTTCCTATGCAAGCATAGGGAGCAGATCTTTGGGGTAGAATTCTAACACGAAAACCGTTTTCAATCATGAAAGCAATAAATTCTGTTGAATATCTTCCCAATAGTGATTGTCCATTTTTACTTCCAGCTCCATTATTAGCCCAAGATACCACAGGAGCTGTGTAAAAGTAAACCTTATTCTGTAAGTGATGATCAACTAGAAGTTGAAGTAAGGGCATTACTCCGTCTACATTTCGTTCATCGACGTTACATCTTAAACTGATAGGACACTCTTTAAAATCATATGCCGGAGATGACACTATGGATATAATATTTTGAAAAATCCTATCGAAAGAACCCTCTCCATTACATTTGAATCTCCGTTGATCATGAAACTCCTTAACTCCATCAAGTGTTATTTCAATTTTATGCATGTTAAACTCATTCTTCATTCTTGCATATATGTCAGGAGATAAGGCATACCCATTTGTTGTTAGTTGCCCACTGTACTGAATGTTATGTGAAGAAGTAAGTTCTTTTAGCCGACTATTCAGTTCTATCATATTTTTGAGTGCACATAGAGGTTCCCCTCCAAACCATCCTATTTTTAAATTTTTGAATTCTACTGCGCTCAATTTATTATTAACACGATTTATGATAGCATCAATGTGCTTCCCGTTAAGATACATCTTAGAATGGACTTGTCCACAATAATCACATGCTAGCTGACATACTGCAGTTGGTTGAATGGATATATAGAGACAGTCATTTTTATTTTCTTTCAAAAAATGCCTGTTTTCTTTATTTACCTCCACAAATTCATCTTCCATTTGTTCAACCAGAATCTTATTCTCAATTAAGATGTTCTTTATTGAACTAGAAAGAGAGTCTGTGTTGCTATTGAGTACTTTTTCATATATCTCTTTGGACACAACTATGTTTTTTGCTTTCCGTCCAGAAAACAGCAAATAAACATATTGGTTTTGACCAATCAATCTGCTAGTATGAAAAAGATATTTTGATTTCTTCAAATTCATATTTTCTAGTTTGAAGTTTAGAAACATCAGCTATGAGCAATGTAGTACTCCCATTACAGATAGCTGATGTATCCGTAGCTATAGGCGTCGGAATCCAGGAATAATATTCCCTTCTGTTCTTGCACCTATGTTTTAGATGTGGCAGTTGTTGTATGTGATGGGACAGTTGTTATACGTGTTGTCTCCACCATAGATATCCTCGGCTTGTTCGTCATTCAAAACGAAGCATTCATCTTGCAGGGACTGAGGATTGAGTCCCTTTGCGAGCTTCTCTAAACTATTATTTCCCATAAAGAAAAATATAATGATTTGATTAATTCCTACTCTGTTAAAGATTTTCGGATACCTCTTATTTAGAATCGATTCTTTTCGTTTGTACCTGCGCCTCGACCTTTGTAGCGGTCACGGCTGGAATTAAATGTATACTGTAGAGTCAAATAAAATGAACGGCTTAAATCTGTAACACATACATAACGGGTTATATCCCTACTGAATGAAG
>JAIDPA010000199.1 GCA_029062985.1 Muribaculaceae bacterium | reverse complement strand
GTATTAGGCTTTAGGTATTAGGCTTTAGGCTTTAGGCTTTAGGTAGTAGGTGCGAGGCTCAAGGTGCGAGGCACCTTAAGTTATGGAATTAAGGCTGTATATATTAGATTTAAGGCTCCCGGCTGTAGGTCAAATTCTTGATTTTATGCTTAAAAGTTGATTCTACAGACTAAAGCCTCGTGTCTCGTGCCTACTGCCTAAAGCCTATTGCCTAATGCCTAATGCCTCGTGCCTCGTGCCTTGAGCCTTGAGCCTTCTTTAGGTTTATTATGAATTTCAATTTCCAAATATCAGGGATATTTCTTAACTTTGCATTTTGGTATAATAAGCTTACATAGCTTCAGAATCCAAAAATCTTTCAGAATATGAGCGACGTACTGGTAATAATCCCTACATATAATGAAATTGAGAATATAAAGAATATTCTCGAGACTGTCATGAAATATCCTGACGGCTTTGATGTCTTGGTGATTGACGATAATTCTCCCGACGGCACTGCTGAAGAGGTGGAAAAGGTGATGAAGAAATATCCGGGACGTATTTTTCTTGAACGTCGGACGGGAAAACTCGGTCTCGGCACAGCTTATATTCATGGTTTCAAGTGGGCTCTCGCTCACGACTACGGCTATATAATAGAAATGGATGCCGACTTCTCTCATAATCCTGACGATCTTACACGCCTCTATCACAACTGCAAGGATAAAGGGGCTGACGTAACAATCGGATCGCGTTATATATCGGGAGTTAATGTAGTCAACTGGCCTATGGGTAGGGTTCTTATGTCGTATTTCGCTTCAGCGTATGTCAGGATGATCACCCGCATGAAACTACGGGATGCTACCGCCGGTTTTGTCTGTTACCGACGTCGTGTTCTTGAGGCAATAGATCTTGATAAGATTGAATTCAAGGGTTATGCCTTCCAGATTGAAATGAAATTTAAATCCTGGCTGAAAAAATTCCGCATCGAGGAATTGCCCATAATATTTATCAACCGTCAGTTGGGCACATCGAAAATGAATAGTTCAATTTTCGGAGAAGCAATGTTCGGAGTTATTAAACTGAAATTTGATTCTTTGTTTAAGAAACATTAAGGCAAAATTAAAACAAATGCGGGAGCGAAGTGAATCGTTCCCGCATTTGTTTTAGAGTGTGGTGCTCAATCTCCTCTATAATACAACTGAAGATAACACCGGGCTATGAAATCATAGTTGTCAGCTACAAGGCGGTGATCATCCGAGCCGGGAAATACGGCATCGGGCAACCAGCCGTTTCTACAGACAATATGCAACAGGTCAGCAGGACAACATCCCCTTACTGTCAGCAATTCCATAGCATGAGCCTTCGCATACTCTTTATCGTAAAGCGGATTCTCAGGAGCGGCTATGCATCGGGCAATATTTTTAGCCAGAAGCATTCCCTTTTCCCTATCTACCATAAGGATAAAATCATGCTCCTTTTTCATTTGAGGCAGATGTTCTTCCCCTTCTGCCCAACCTAAGGCATCAATAAAGAAACAGTTCATCTCCTCATAATCACCCAGAAACTTTATTTCAGAGCCTCCGGTGGCTGCTGTGAAAGCCTTATAGTATTTATGTTCCTCTTTCTCCTCTTTACTGCGCTTCTGAGGGGGCATTTTTCCTTCCACTATAAGATAAAGCCATTCCCCTGTATAAAGAGCAAGCGGTCCGGTAGGTTCTTCGGAGATAGCCTTTTCAAGAGCTTTCTGAAACTCTATCAGCTGTTCCTCTTTGGAGAGGTCAAATCGCCATGCCATTTCCGACAAAGTCAGCGAAAAAGCCGGAGTCATCAGATAGCAATGCATGAAAAGCCAGTTGCCTAATTTCAGTAACGCCTCCCTGTCTTCTTCCGCATGAATCTCAAGTTCGTGTGTCATTCGGTAGTCGACGGGCATCGGTGAGTCATCATACACTTTTTCCAGTTCGCTCCACCATTCGTCAGCACCATAAATAAGTTCGTCATCAAGCGGATTCCTCACTCTGAGCTCTTCGTATGTCATGCTGAAAGCATACCATACCATAAACCTGACATCCTCCTTATTAAGCTCCACATCCTGATATGAAGAGTCTGTATCATAGAAAGGGAGAGTGCGTCCGTAAAGACATCGGTTCTCTGTTATGAATGTTCTCCAGATTCCTGCGTCACAAATGACATCCTGATAATAGCCTATAAGAGCCATAGCACCCCTTTCAACCACCTTTTCAGGATAGGAAGGGAAAAGATGGCGCTCTGTTGCCACTTTTACAAGATGATTGGATAGATCAAGGTAATATCTGTCGGTCGAAGTCTCCTCCGGCGCTGCCGGCTGCCGGAGGATAAATTGCTGCATGCTTATCATAGTATGGGTGTCTTTTCAGTCTTTCAGTTTTTCAATTAAATCTTCAGCAGTCAGTTTCTCCTGTGTGCCGCTGACCATATCCTTAAGATTAATGACTCCTTCTTCAATTTCAGATTCCCCTATAATTGCAACGTATGGAATCTTTTCAGAATCTGCATACCCCATCTGTTTCATCATTTTTGCTGAATCAGGA
>JAIDPA010000198.1 GCA_029062985.1 Muribaculaceae bacterium | reverse complement strand
GAACAGAGAAGTTAAACCTTATCACGCCGATGGTACTGCGAAAGCGGGAGAGTAGGTAATCGCCGCCTTAGAAAAGCGTTCCGAGCATATCGGGACGCTTTTTTTTTGCAATCCGGGCTCCCCCTCTTCACCTTACCGCATTTGGCCGAACAGAGAAGTTAAACCTTATCACGCCGATGTCCGTGTTATAATTGGGCGAAAGCGGGAGAGTAGGTAATCGCCGCCTTAGAAAGAGGAATCGAAAGATTCCTCTTTTTTTTTGCTTTAAAGGGAGGACTGAGAGAACTGGGAGAACTGGGAGGACTGGGAACATTGAGAACTGTGCGCGGCGGAGGAATCCGGTATCACAATTTTCAATTTTCAATTTTTAATTTAAATTATGTGAATTTTTTCCGGTAGGATGTCGGAGAAAAGCCTGTGTGGTGCTTGAAATATTTTCCGAAAAAGGATTGATTTGCGAAATGGAGTTTCACTGCTATTTCCTGAATTGTCAGATCTGTGGTCTTTAAAAGAACTTTAGCTTCCATCACTACATAGTTCTCTATCCAGTCGCCTGCTGTTCGTCCGGAAATTTCTTTCACTACTGATGATAGATGTTTTGGCGTTATGCAAAGTTTATGGGCGTAGTATGAAACTAATCTCTGATCTCTGAAATCCTCACTCACGGCAATAATGAATTTTGCCATGATTTCCTCTTTCCGGGAACGGGGTGTTTCTTCCTTGCTGCTGTTTTTTTGATTAATCTCCATCATTTCGTATAAGGCAGCCTGAAGCAGGCAAAGCACCTTTTGTTTAAGGAAAGGTGTTGTTCCTCCTCTGAGTTTTGAACGCAGGAAATCCACGTAGCAGTAAATATCCTTCGACTCTTCTTCTGTAAGCTGTCTTACCGGCTCTGTGCGATGATGTATCAGAAGGGGAAGAATATCCGTTAGCTTGGGAAGAACATCCTCAACCACTCTTTTAGAACATGCAAGGATTGAACATCTGAAATCTTTGGTGAATTCAGAAAGATATATATAGTTTTTGGGCTGAATGACAATCAGACTATCTTTTTTGAGATTGTATTCCCTCAGGTCAATACCTATTTTCCCTTCTCCTTCGATGCATAATGCTATGACGAGAGCATCTATACGAATGGGATAAATTTCATCTTTGTCAAAATTTAATCCATGATCAAACACGATAACTTCTTCATCAAGGTTATCGTTGTTGATAGCTCTTGCCATCTGGCGGAGTGTCACCAACTCCACATTGCCGAACTGGTTCATTTTAAGTTTCTTTTTAAAGCTCGGGAGATAAAAGAGAAATGATTGCCTACTGTGGTGACGAGTCCGTAGTGTTTCCGCATGATATCGAATCTTTCTTTCAACGATGCGATTTTATTCTTGTCGGTCAAACCGTCATTAAGATAATCAATTGCTACGGTATGGAGATTGAGGCATTTCCCGGGTTTTGATTTTTTCAGACACCGGATACACCAGTCGAAATCTGCGGAGAAGCGATAGTCAATATTATATTCAGGCGCTAATTCTTTCTTCACCATGAAAGCCTGATGGCATACGAGCATACCTTTCTCAAAAGATCTGAAAGTCAGAATATCGGGAGCTGAGAGATGACGCGGTTTTATGTAATTGCGGTTGGAATCCACAATGACAGTATCGGCATATATTATATCCGGTTTCTTTTTAGCCCCTTCGGCGTAAGCTGCAAGTGTCTGAGGCGAATGAAACGCATCTCCTGCATTGAGAAATAACACATACTTTCCGCAAGCCATTGCAAGCCCCTTATTCATGGCATCATACAGACCATTATCAGGTTCGCTGATAATTCTTAAATCTTTGCCCCCTATCTGACGCGCCACCATTATGGTGTTGTCAGAAGAAGCCCCGTCAACGATTATATGCTCAAAGTCACGAAAGGTTTGTTCAGCAATTGACTGCATTGTGGGAGTAATCACGTCAGCAGCGTTAAAAGTGATAGTAATGATTGAGATGAGTGGGGATGCTTTCATGTTATACGCCTGTCTGATTTATAAAGACCGGTAATGCAAAATTAATTAAAATAAATGATAAAACCTAACGGAATGTAAAAGTTGTCTATATGAAAAGCGGGATAAACGGGTGGATAAAGAATAAAGGATTATATGATGTGTAATTTAGATTGATTCTAAATTACGTCATTTAAAGGGTTTGATGTTGCGCATAATATATTTTACGCTTAAATTTGCAATACAGAATAACTCTAAACAACTCAAATAACCATTAAAAATAACAAAGCTATGGCATACGTAATTGGCGACAACTGTATCGCATGCGGCACTTGCATGTCTGTTTGCCCTGTAGACGCAATCTCTGAAGGTGATATCTATCACATCGATCCCGACACTTGCATCAGCTGCGGCAGCTGCGCACAGGTTTGTCCTAACGACGCTATCACTGAAGGTTAATAATTATCCTTACAGGTTTATAAAGCGTATAAAAGGTTTAAAAGAAGGTCATCTCCCGATAATACGGGAGTGGCCTTCTTCTTTTTTCTCTTTTTTATTCATTATTAGCAAGGTTTCTTTCCGTATAATCTCCCTTTTTTGTAATTTTGTAGACTCACAGTTATGAACTTAAACAAATCATCCGATTAGGGGTTATTAGTTTAAAATACTAATTTTTTAAGATATGGACAGAGTCAAGGTAAAGATTATAAACAGAAGTCATCATCCGCTTCCCGATTACGGAACATTTGAAGCTGCCGGTATGGATGTCCGGGCGTATCTCCCTGAGGGAGAGGTTACACTGAAACCGGGTCAGAGGGCACTTATCCCTACGGGGCTGTATATTCAGCTTCCTCAGGGGTATGAATGCCAGATAAGACCCCGTTCCGGACTGGCTTTAAATTATGGAATCACAATAGCCAATTCTCCCGGCACAGTTGATGCCGACTACAGAGGCGAAGTGGGAATCATACTCATCAATCTTGGGCAGAATGATTTCACTGTGAAAGATGGAGAGCGTATATGCCAGATGGTTATAAAGCAATATTCTCATGTCGAATGGGAGCCTGTAAAGGAGCTTGACCATACAAAACGGGAAGACGGTGCTTTCGGACATACAGGCACTAATTGACGCTGACAGCAGTTTCCATACAATTCTAAGTCATGCCATTCGAGCATTCATAAGGTTTAACACATACAATTTTGAAAAGATATCCTGTCATATTGATTCTCTTGTGTCTTACGGCATTAGGGATGATTGCTGCCTCAGCAGCTCCCTCTGAGAATCTTCGGAAAAAAGCCCGTTATTATTATCTTGAAGGGATGCGTCTGAACGCTTTGGGGCGTCCGGCGGAGGCGTATGAATATTATAAGAAAGCATATATGGTAGACTCCACTTATGTGGAGGCTGCCTATGCCTATGGTTCGCTACGTTACTGGCTTCGCACAGACACGCTTCAATCGGAAAAGGAGAGCGGAAAATCTCTTGAAATGATGCGTGCTTATGTTGATGCGTATCCCACTGACGTCTATGAAGCCCGGAATTATGCTTTCAGTGCTGAATTGGGCGACACTCTGGGACAGGAATCCATCAGAATTTTTGAACGTCTTGATTCTCTCCTCCCTCCTGACAACACTACTCTTCTGAATCTTGCACAGTCGTATATGAAGACCGGACGCTACGACGATGCGTTGCGTGTGTTTGACAAATACGAGAAAAAAGATGGAAAGTCTCCACGTATTTCCCTCAATAAGATGTCAATTATGCTTGAAAGAGGGGATACGGCGGCTGCCATAAATGAGGCAACCGAATTGGTCGCCTCAAACCCGGCGGAACCTTCTTTCAGAATACTGAAAGGAAATCTTTTCGAAGTCATAGGCGACAATGACTCAACCTTGGCTTATTATCAGCAGGCAGAAAAATTAAGTCCGGATAACGGACCTGCGAAACTCGCTCTGGCGAATTACTTCAGAGAGCAAGGGGATAGTGTCGCCTACGATAATAAGATATATGAGGCACTTCTGACTGAAGATTTCGAATTGGAGGATAAGCTGGGGATTCTTGGCGATTATCTTCAGATTCTGCTTAATGAGAAAAATGACACTCAAAGAGGCGACAATCTCTTTAATGTCCTGATGGAGCAGTATCCACATGAGCCTGAGATGCTTGATCTGGCTGCCCGTTACAGCGCTGCGAAAGGGGATTTCAGCGCTGCTGCCCAGCAGATAAGATATGCCATCGACCTTGACGCAAATAATGCAGCCTTTTGGGAGAAGCTGATGCGATATCAATATGCAGGCAATCAGCCTAAGGAAGCGATGGCTACCTTTAAGCTTGCTCAGGATAACATTGAAATTACTGATGACTTCAGACTCCTCTATGCAGCTGCCGCTACGGAGGCGGAAGATTATGACACCGCGATTGATACTTATGCCGATATGATTCATGCAATAGGTCCTTCTCTTCCTCTGACTGACTCTATTTCAGACAAGAATGCATTGCTTTCTCTGACCTATGATAACTATATTGCCCTCAATATGCTCTATTCAATGTTGGGCGATACATATTACAGGGAGAAGAAACTCGATCTCACTTTCAAGGCATACGACAATGCGATATTTTTTATTCCTGACAATGCAATGACCTTGAATAATTATGCGTATTTCCTGACAGAAAGTGACGGAGACCTTGATAAGGCTCTTGATTATATCTCGAAAGCAATCACTTCTGACCCTGAAAATCCAACTTTTCTGGATACGTATGCCTGGGTATTGTTTAAGCGAAAGGATTTCAAGCAGGCACTCGAATATCAGAAGAAGGCTATCGATATAGCCACTCAGAAAGGAGAAGAACTATCGGCTGATTATTTTCACCATTTAGGAGATATCCTTTTTATGAATCATGAGCCGGCGGAAGCTCTCGAAAACTGGGAGAAGGCATTTAAACTTGAACCGGAAAATCAACTCTTAAAGAAGAAGGTGACTCATAAAACTTTCTTCTTTGAATGATTTTTTCATCTCTCCGCATATTTTCTGCGGAAAGACTGATATAGAAACGATATAGCGACGTGAAACATAAACTTAAAATATTGAGCAGAATTTCCCTGATTCTCATTATGGCTGCCGGGCTGTTTACGGCAGCTTTTGCACAGTCTCCGCTGAGTAAGCGGGAAAGAAAAGAGGTGGTGAATACAGTTGTCAAGGATTGGAATGACTGGAAGACTGTCTCTCTTTCAGGAAAGTTAAAGCTCGACATCCTTCCCTTGAGTCCGGGTGTGAAGATATTTATGCAGCGTGACAGCATGATCCTGATCTCTCTGCGTGCCCCTCTGATGGGGGAAGTGGGTCGGGCGGAAATTGATTCCGACTCTATTCTTGTGGTCAATAAGATGAAGAAGACCTACGTGAAGGAATCCATAGAAAAAGCATTTGATTATTATCCGGGCACCCTATCCGACATTCAGGATATACTTCTCGGAAGGATGGTGATTCCGGGATTCGGCTTGCTTTCAGAAGAGACTGCCGGAGTGGTGGAATTGTTCCCCGAGCCTGCAGGAGGATACTCTTTGCTTCCGGGTAAGAAAGCTGAATTGGATGGCTTCAATTATGGCTATCTTATTTCTCCGGAGTTGCGTAATGCGGCTCTGGCTGTCGTGCCTGTCGAAAAGGAGGGTGTGATTGTCGGCATCTCCTATTCATACGCTAAGGATAAATGCGACATGACGGTGTCCTATCAGTCAGAGAATAAAAATATTTCGGGCACTCTTGAGCTGGATTCTCCTGACTGGAATTCCAAGGGTTTTGCTCCCATGAATATCAATTCTCGCTATCGCAGAATGGACTTTAAGCAATTCATGAAATCTTTCTGAATTAATTCCAGAGATGAAACTCAGTAGGAAATATATCATACGTCTTATAGCAGGATTATTGATAATGGCAGCTCCCTCAGGAGATGTCATGGCTTTGCCTGCCCCTCAACAGAAGACAGATTCAAAGACGAAGAAAACTGCTTCCAAGGGGACAACGGGTGCCAAATCCGGAGCAAAAGGGGCGGCGCCTGCAAAGAACAGCAACAGTAAGAGCGGGAATACTAAACAGACGTCTAAAACCAATTCATCCAAAACGACTCAAAAGAATTCCGGAAAAAACAATTCTGCGAAATCTTCTGCAAGACGGAAGCCGACCGGTGTGTCCAAACCGGAGACTTCAGCGGATGTAAAGAAAAAACAGGAAGCAACCCAACGTGAAATCCGCCAGACTGAACAACAGATTCAGGAGAATGAACGCTCCATAAAAAAAGGGCTGAATGATCTGGGGAAACTTGAGGGTGACATCTCGGGCTCAAAACAGAAAATCGCAACTACTACGGGAAAAATTAATAAACTGACCGGAGAAATCTCAACTCTCCAGACCAATATAGCTAACAATGAAAAAGAGCTTAAACGTCTGAGGGAAGAATATCTGAAGGCAGTGAAGAAGATGCGTGTGGCTAAGAAGCAGAAGTCAAATCTTGCTTTCGTCTTTGCTTCCAAGAATTTCAATCAGGCTTTGCGACGCCTCAGGTATCTTAAGCAATTTTCTGAATGGAAGGACAGGCAGACGGCAGCCATCGACAATAAGACAGCTGAGCTTAAAAAACAACATGCCTCCCTTGCGGCTGCCCGTTCGGAACAGGATGCCGCTTTGAAACAACAGAAGGCAGAACAGAATGTGCTTCAGCAGCAATATGTGAAACAGGATGCTATTGTCGCCGATTTGCGTAAAAACGGAGAGGCCCTGAAAACTCATCTCAGCAAGAAACAGGCTGAGGCGAATCAGTTAAAGAGCCGTATATCAGCTTTGATAGCCGAGGAGCAAAGGAAAGCTGAGGAACAACGACGCATAGCTGAAGAGAGAGCCCGCAAGGAGGCTGAACGGAGAGCAGAAGAGGCACGCAGAGCTGAGGCAGCCCGAAAGGCAGAGGAGGCAAGAAAAGCTGAGGAAGCGCGTAAGGCTACTGAAAGAGCCGAGGCTGAGAAAAATGCTCAGTTAGCAAAGGCGGAGAAAACCAGAAGGGAGGCTCAGGCAGCTAAGGAAGCTGAAGAGAGAAAGAAGGCTGTCAAGGCAGCTGAAGAAGAACAAGTGCGTCTGGCTAAGGCGGAGAGAGAAAGGAAAAGTAAGGAATCCGAACAGCAGCCGGCAGTAGCGAAGTCGGGAGGCAAGCATAAGTCGGGACATAAGGAAGAACCGTCATCAAATACCAAATCTTCCTCCGGAAATAACTATGCAGATGCCCGGCGTAGAGCGCCACGCTCGACAAAAGAGACAGCGTCAAAGAATAGCGGGAAAGGTGGCGACCTTGCATCTGCGGGGAACCTGACTTCTCCGGCGGCTAAACCGGCAGTTTCTGACGCTGGAAATTTTGCTGCAATGAGAGGGAGCTTGCCGCGTCCTGTCTCAGGAGCATTCAAGGTGACATCGCGTTTCGGACGCCAGTCATTGCCCGAACTTCCTGATGTGGTCTATGATAATCCGGGCATAGATGCTGAAGTGGCAGCCGGAGCGTCAGCTCTTTCGGTATATAAGGGTAAAGTGTCAGGAGTATACATGATTCCGGGTTATAATACTGTCGTTATTGTAAACCATGGCAATTATTACACGGTCTATGGGAATATCTCTTCGCCGTCAGTGAAAGTCGGAGATACGGTCAACGCAGGTCAGCGCTTAGGTTCTCTCGCTCAGGATGAGGACGACCGCAACCATAGTTCAATCCATTTTGAGGTGTGGCGCAATCGTGAGAAATTGAATCCTCTGGAGTGGATAAGATAAAAAAACAGACTAATCCGCCACCTGAGAGATCAGGTGGCTTTTATTTTTTTATATATTTTCTTAGAACCTTAATGCCTAACAAGAGAGAAATAATAAAAGATAATGACATTGAGAGGTAGGCTAAACTTGCAGTAGGAATAAAAGATGAAACAAAGGAAAGAATACCGAAAATAATAGATAATAGAATGAATAATAGCGAATTGGGTGTGAACCGATATTCGTAGAGGTTGTGGTTTATGAAATAGTAGATGATTAGGCAGAGGGCATTGTCAGCTACGAGGGCGTAACCGAGTCCCATTAATCCGAAATAATAGAAGAAGCCACAGCTCAAAACTAAGGTCAGGATATTACAACCGACACCTTCCATCCAGAAAAAGAGTTTTTTATTTCCCTTGGCAAAGGATATATATGCCATCGGCATAGAGAGGGCACGAATCAAAATTCCCAATCCCATCCAGCGCATGAGTTCTACAATCGGCAGAAAATCGGTAGTAAGCAATATCCTGATAGCTAATGGAGCGGAGAGGATAAGCAATGTTGCGGCGGGAGCGATAACCAGAGCAACTACTTCAGTCTGCCTGTTGACAACGTCGCGCATAGTCGAATTGTCGGAGGCTACGTTGGAAAGACGAGGAAAGTAATCCATGGCAAGCGCTGCGAATACTAATCCGGAATACTGATTGGTTATGGAGTTTGCTGCCTGATAAAGACCGACGGTAGTTTCAGAACCGTGCTGACGGATAAAAATGTTTATCAGATAGGAGGCAAGAGTGCAGAACAAATCATTAGCCATAAGAAATATTCCCAGGATAATGAGATGCCTGACTATAGTCTTGCTTTCTTTCCAGGAGAACCTGTCTTTACGGGAAGAGGAATATTTCCTGACCGGTATGTCGTAGGCAACCAGTAGTGTCAGGGATAGAAGGACTATGGCAGGCACAATCCCCTTATCCCTGAAAAAATAATATAGAGGCACGCCGACAAGCAGCCCTGCTAAAGCTCCTATGACAGAAGCGCGGGAAATATCTTTAATCTTATGGAGACCCTGAAGCAATGACAACCTTCCGGCTCCCTCAATGGAAAAATAAATACCTGCGGCAAGGAGAAAGAATTGCCATGTATATGCATCCGAACCAAACGTAATTCGGCTGAGTGGGGAAGCGAACAGCGCACAAATGACAGCACCTGCAAGCGCGGTAAGGGATACAAGACGGCGACAAACTTCAAGGATTCTGTTTCTGCTTTCATCATCACGGTCGGCAGCCACTTCCTTTACGATTGCCATATTGAGTCCTAAGGATGCAAATCGCTGGATAGTGGAAGATGCTGAGGTGAACATCGAGGATATGCCCATGCCTTCCGGACCCAGAAAAAGAGCAACGAATTTTCCTCTGATGAGGTTGATGAGAATTTCAAACACCTTTACGCCGCCAAAAAGGGAGATTCCTTTAAGGATGCTTTTATATGAGTTGGATTCCTTATCAGCAGCCATAACGATATATCATCAACCTTTTGATGCCAATATGCTGTTCCAATGATTGAGAAAACGGTCGGCGACTACAGCCACATCATTATGTCTTTCGACGAGTTTTCTACCCTCACGACTCATCCGATAGAGCGGCGCCGGATTGAGGATGAGGGAGCGCAGGCGTTCCTTAAGGTCGGTAATGAGGGGTGAGAGCCGGAAGACAGGACGCTCTTGAGGATTACCGATATAGCTGTAATATTCGGGTTCGGCGCCTGAGCCAGCCACACGTCCGAGAGCCATTGCCTGAAGAGCATTAGTGGCAGGTGAATATGAGAAAAGCTGATCAAGCACGAAATGAGTGTTTTTCATCCTTTCGAGATAATCTTTCAATGACAGATTTCTGGCAGTTTCCACCTTTACTTTCCCGGGCATTTCTCGTTCGAGGTCTTTAGAGATTTCCAGCAGTCTGGCAGTGCCCTTTTGAATTTCCATTCCTCCTCTTAATCCTATGAAGAGGCGCAACGGACCATTTATCTCGAGCGGAGAATAAGGGAGGGAAGAAAGCTCGACAGGGATATTTGTGAATGCCAGACGGTCGCCTAATATGGGACGTGCCACCATATCATACTCCGGGAGCACTGACATCGCTCCGTCGATATTGTTATAGATATAGGTGTTTAAATCACGATTAAGGTTAGAAATCCAGCCGTAAGCATGATCCGGGTCAGAAATCAGAAATTCAGTAGGCTTATTTCCGACTTTAAACTCGGAGAAGCGGAATAAATCCCCTTTCATGCAGTCTCTTACGAAGAAATAATCGTTGCCCGCCAGAGTCAGGAACATAGATCTGTTGCGATCGCGCAGATAATCAAAAAAGTATTTGATTTTTCCCGGACGCAATGAAAGGAAATTAGGATTGACGAGCTGGACCACGTCGAAATCCTTCAGTTTGGGAAGGAGAGAGAATATCTTGAAGAGATATGAAAAACCGCCTATTATTCCCGGTTCTCTTTTCAGAAAAATATCGGAATAGGTTTTCATGTACGTATCTCTGTGGGATACGACCTTGACCTCATGTCCACGCAATTTCAGTTCATTTGCGAGACAAGCGTGGAGGTTGGAATAGTCGCCTAAAAAAAGAATCTTCATACAAAAAAAACGTGAAATATCCCAAATATTATTATTCGTGAGGAAAGAGTTCTGATTTATGAATATGGAAATCTATCCAGCCAAGCATAGTGTGACGAAGGCAAAAGAAGAAAGATGCTTCGGAACTGCGAGAGGAGCGCCAAGCCTTGAGAATTACACGAGGGAAACCTGATGCCGGGTAGAGGAGAGGTATAAGCACTCCCTGAGCACGGAGTATGCCGGGGTCGCCGACTTTCCGGCTGCCTGTTGAGGAGCCGAGGTGAGTGGCTATGAGGATAGGGAAGAACTTGCCTTTCATCCCGGCATTAAGGCAGTCATGAAGAAAAATAGAGTCTTCTCCGCAGGGGTATTCAGCTTTGATGCCGAAACGTTCGTTGAAGCGTATACGATGTTTTTTTATATCATCAAGTCGGAAAGCTATCTCAATAGCTGATATATAGAAATTCCTGACAGGACGGTCGAGGGGGAAGGAATAGTCTGGATAATCCTTTTCGAAGATAGGTTCATCCGATATGCGAGTAAAAGGATAATCGCGATATTTACCGGGTAAGGAATTATATTTGAAAGCGGCAACAGACAGAGACGGATTTTGATTGAATGACTCAATTATTTTCCGGATACCTTCAGGAGAAAAAATCTGATCATCGTCAGCTATGAGACATAGCGGAGCCTCAGCAATCTCAAGAAGAATATTACGGTTGAGGGCTAATCCCTCTGAATCTGAAAAATTGATAAGAATGTCAGGTCTTTGCAGCTGCTCAGGAACGGGGGGATATCTCTTATCCGGAATTTGAGAGGATATAATCCATCTGACCCCGTCAATTTTAGGGATATTCAGTCGGGCAAGACGTTCCAGCCCTTCCTTGCCGAAAGAAGCAATCAGCACATCAAGATCGTATCCGGAATTCATATCATCAGGCGTGAGAGAATTATTCTGTAAGGTTTCATTCATCGACCCATTCCGAAATTTTTCGGTCGGAGTGTTTATATTCAACGGACTGGGGAGGCTTACAGTAGGAGCAGAAAGGAACCGGATTATCACGCAGTTTTAATATCTGGCATACATTTTTAATATCTTTCACAGGGATACGGTCGCCGGGACGGTGCTTAAAATCAGTTTTTCCTGTTCGGTTCAGATGTTTGATACATGCGCTTATCGAACATGGATAGACATATCCATCCACTACGCTGACACATCCGCGATTGAAACATTTGAAATGGGAAATATATTTATTTTGTTTTCCTGCGGGGTCAAGAGGGAAACGGAAAAAACTATTATCCCTTCCTCTGTCAGCAAATATCTTAGTCTTCACTCCTTTCTGCAGACATAATTCCTCCACAGCCTTATAGTCGAAATTGACAGGATAGTGAGTGATGGCGATTATGAAGTCATTTCGTTTTACTGCCTCCCAGAATTCCTGGTCCATTTTCCCGAGAATCAATCCGTTGGTAAAGATATATGCCTCTTGCGACGGGAATGCATTTCTAAGGGCTTGCATGGCTTCAGGGAGAAAAGGATAGAGGAGAGTTTCGCCTCCCATGAGATATACTTGCTTCACCTCGTCATTCGCAATCTTACCCAAATGCTGCATATCCGCTTTGATTTTTTCTAATGATGCAAAATCTTTCGGGGCAAGCGGGGAGTAGTGGCCACACCCTTTGCAGTTGAGGTTGCACCAGTCGGTGAGCACAAATTCAAGACGCAGTGGCATGTGTTTCATTTCTCGCCAATGTTTGGCGGCACGTAGGATTCTTTGAGGAAGATTCATGAAAACTGAAATTAGACGTCTTCTGATGGAGATTAAATTCTTTGTAAATTTAAGAAAAAAATCTGACAAAAACACTTTATTGAAATCTGAAAAATTATGAAGGCTTTTTCAGACCGGTTTGCCTATACGGAAGTTTCGGAGACTTCATCACAAGAAAAAATAAGCATCTGATAAAAATTTTTTTAATAAATTTATATTAATGTAAACGGTTGATAAATAATGATATAATAATA
>JAIDPA010000197.1 GCA_029062985.1 Muribaculaceae bacterium | reverse complement strand
TAGATAAAGTCAATGATTCCTTAAGATAGAAAATAAATTTCATGGAAATTATTAAATTCATTTTCTCTCATGAAGATTATAAACCGTCCTCTTTATATCAACATAATAATACGTCAACTAAACAATCAACCTAATCAACCCAATCAACTTTCACTCCCGAAAGTTGAATTTCTTGGCTTTTTGAAGTATCTTTGCAGACTGATTACTGATTGTCTGATTGTTTATGGATAAACATATTGAATTTGAAGATGTTTTTAGGGAAAAAGCTCCGGGTTACACTATGGTGTATGTCGAGGCTGATGTCGTCAACGGGGAGTCATCGCCCGAGCTTATACGTGAGCTTGAAACCACTGCTGCTGACATAGCGTCAAGAGTTCAGCTTCAGGAAATCAATAAGATTCCTGCCATCGCTGCCACCCGTCAGGCTTATAAGCGCATGGGAAAAGATCCTAACCGCTATCGCCCTTCCCAGGAACAGCTCATGCGCAGGATCGTCAGAGGTCTCGGTCTCTATTATGTGGATAATCTGGTGGATACCGGAAATCTGATGTCTGTCATGTGCGGAAGCAGTTTAGGTGTGTTCGACAGAGATAAAATCGCAGGTGATATTCTCAGATTAGGGGTTGGAAAAGAGAACGAGCCGTATGAAGGAATCGGACGCGGTCCTCTCAATATAGAGGGCTTGCCTGTAATCAGGGATTCCAAAGGTGGGATAGGAACTCCGACAAGTGACAATGAGCGCACAAAGGTTTCTCTCTCGACCACACGCATCTCAATCTGCCTGAATATGTATGACGTCTCCTCTCCTACTCCCGAAGAAGCTGCCGATACGTTACGCAATCTTCTGATAAAATATTGCAATGCGTCAAATATCGAGATTCGGATTGTTACTCCTTAAAAAATTGTTACTTCTTAAAAGGGATTCTGACTTTGCCTAAATCAAATTGATATCTCCTCAGGCAGTCAAGACGATTCTCTAATTTAAAAATATTGAATCTAAAATGGCAAAAAAGAAAAAAAATACAACGAAGCCGGCTGCACTCTCGCCGAAAGTCTTTCTAAAGGAAAAAGCCGCAAAACTACCTGTCTATAAATGTTTCATCTCTAAAAATTATGATAAAGCAGGCGAGGCACACGTCATTATTTCCCGAGTCAGAGGAAATGGCAAATTGAGTGTGGCTCATTTCCTTATTGACCTCTGGTGCTTAGGTGTTAAAGATGCTTTCGGAAACGTCAATATGGAGAAAGACAACTTTGAGAAGTATCTCAAAGGGATTGACATCCTAAAGGAAACAGACTATGACTTCGTGCATAATCTGATTTACGGAGCCATAGAATTTGCAGAAGAGGGTGGCATCGAACCTGTTTCCGCATTCGATATATGGGAAGGGATGCTGGCAGAGGATAACGATGACATTCCTCTTATTGAGATGGAGTTCGGAAAAGACGGCAAGCATTTCCTCGTCACTGAACCCGGCTCACCCTCTTCTCTTCTGATTCCGAAATTGAAGAGCAAACTCGGAGAAAATTTCAGCTATATGTTTATAGGAAAAGATATAGATTCCTACGATCCTACTCTTCCGGAAGAGACAATTCCATTCCATTATGATTATCCGGCATATCCTGAAAAGCTTAAATTGAAAAATCAATTTATTGCCGATATTCTCCTCAATCCCGCTAATGAGGGATACATCCCCAAAGAGGATATGGATAAAATAATAAACCTTCCTGAAGATGAAGTTGAGGAAGATCTGACCCAACTGATTCTATGGGAAATAGGACGGACTTACCGTCAGATTAATGAAGATCCGGATTATTACGTCAATAATGACCTGCTTATCATATCTCTTCTTCTGCTGGGATATATTGGAGCCGAAAATAGCTTTGACACAGTGATGGAAGTGCTCCATCAGTCGCCGGATTTTTTAGATGCACATCTTTATGTGGCAATGGGAGAGTATCTCCAAGCTGCCCTATTGCCTTCAATTCTTGCAAACCTTGACAAAGCAGAAAAATTCATCAACGAACAGGGACATGCTTCCGACGCTTATATCAGTATGCTTGAAACACTGACACAGGCTGCCCTTGCCAATCCCGGATATTATGACAGGATTGTCGGAATGCTTACTGACTGGGCTGAAAAGATGCCGGAACGACTGGTTGAGGGGAACTGGTTCACATCTGAAATTCCGGGATTTCTTACGGCAGCCCTTATTGATCTGAACGCACAAGACGCACTTCCTTATTTAAAAAAGATATATGAAACCGAGCTTGTCGATGAAGGTATCTGTGGAGACTGGAATGAAGTTTTATCGGCAATTGAGAGGCAGAATAAACCGATTGAACCAAGGATACATTCCAAAGAACAGCTTTACAAAATGCTGACTGAGAAACCGGAAGAATAACATTTGCTAATTAAGCGCCTTTGCACTAACTTTGCAAAAAATTCAGAAATCATTTCTATGGACTTCAGAGTTGAAGCAACCTCACCCGATACAAATGCAAGAGCCGGCATAATCACCACAGATCATGGCGACATACCGACTCCTATCTTCATGCCTGTCGGAACGGCAGGCACAGTGAAAGCTGTCCACACCCGCGAACTTCGTGATGATATAAATGCTGCCATAATCCTTGGCAACACATATCATCTTTATCTCCGTCCCGGTCTCGATGTGCTGCGTCAGGCGGGAGGTCTTCATAAATTCAATGGCTGGGAGCGCCCTATCCTTACGGACTCCGGCGGATTCCAGGTGTTCTCTCTGGCAGCCAACCGAAAACTGAAGGAAGAGGGAGCATGGTTCAGAAGTCATATCGACGGCTCCAAGCATCTTTTCACTCCCGAGAATGTTGTGGATATCCAGCGTGTGATTGGTGCAGACATTATGATGGCGCTTGATGAATGCACGCCGGGTACGGCTGATTTTGATTACGCAAAGAAATCACTCGCCCTCACTCAGAGATGGCTCGAGAGAGGATGGAAAAGATATAAGGAGACTGAAGGACTCTACGGCTACACTCAGGCGTACTTCCCTATCGTGCAGGGCTGCGTCTATCCCGAGCTGCGTAGAGAAGCCGCTAAGCATATAGCGGATTTAGGTGCTGAAGGTAATGCCATAGGCGGCTTGGCTGTCGGAGAGCCTACGGAGGTCATGTATGAGATGATAGAGGTGGTCAATGATATTCTGCCGGCTGACAAGCCGCGCTACCTTATGGGAGTCGGGACTCCTGCCAATATTCTTGAGGCGATCGACCGCGGGGTGGATATGATGGACTGCGTCATGCCAACCCGAAACGGAAGAAACGGTATGCTCTTCACGCGCAACGGAATAATGAACATGCGCAATAAGAAATGGGCAGATGATTTTTCTCCGCTTGATGAAGGGGGCGCTGCATGGGTGGATGAGGTTTATTCAAAAGCTTACGTCCGTCATCTTTTCATAAGCCAGGAAATTCTTGCGATGCAGATTGCCTCCATTCATAATCTTGCATTCTATCTCTGGCTTGTCAGGGAAGCAAGAAAGCATATCGTGGCAGGTGATTTCAAAAGCTGGAAAACGGAAATGGTGGAGAGAGTGACCAGGAGGCTTTGAGGAAGCCGCGACCCTCCGGATGCGTCAGCAGGTTTGTCGTAGGTGAAAAGCCCCCGAGCCTCGTTCCCTGAGCCTCGAGCCTAAAAACAATCCTTAAATAATAGACAATGCACTTCATAAGAAAGAAGGACAAAATAAAACAAGAAGAAGAACTGCCCGAAGCTTTACTTGAAGCCACGGCTGAAACGGTTGAAGCAGCTGAACAGGAAGAGCAACAGATAATTGCTCAGAATCCTAATGTGCCTAAACGTGTCAAATGGAAAAATCCTTTCAAGATATATATCCTTGATATGTATATCCTGAAAAAGTTTCTCGGCACCTTCTTTCTTGCCACTATCCTTTTTCTTGCAGTGATTGCAATGTTTGACGTCACTGAAAAACTTGATGCTTTCCTTGTGGCTCCTTTCAAGGAAACCATATTTGACTATTTCTGCTCTTTCCTCCCCTATTTCGGAAATCAACTCTCCCCTCTGTTCGTATTTATATCGGTGATCTTCTTCACCTCGAAGATGGCAGGCAACTCGGAAATAATAGCAATCCTCTCAAGTGGAGTCAGTTTCCACCGTCTTCTTCGCCCCTACATGATTGGAGCTGCCATAATCGCAGCCTTCACCTTCCTGCTGAGCAACTACGTGATTCCTCCTACTAATGTCAGAAGAATTGCATATACCAATAAGTATGTGAAAAATAAAAAGGTAGAGAGTAATGTCAACGTGCAACTTCAGGTGTCACCGGGGGTGGTCGCATATATAGGCAGATTTGAAGACCGCAATAAGACAGGCTACCGCTTTTCTCTTGATAAGTTTAAGAACAGAGAGCTCGTATCGCGCACCACTGCCAATACGGTCCGTTATGATACCACCAAAACTTACCATTGGATTCTTGGTGATTACATGATTCGCGATTTTGACGGAATGAAGGAAACTATCAAACGAGGAAACCGCCTCGACACAATCATTCCTTTCGAGCCTAAAGACTTCATGATTGCCGTAAACGATCAGGAGACACTGACCACACCTCAGCTGACTGAATACGTCCGCAAACAGAAAGAGCGCGGAGTAGCAAACATAAAGGCGTTCGAGATTGAGAAAGAAAAGAGAATAGCATCTACTGCTGCCGCATTCATTCTGACTCTCATTGGCATGTCTCTGTCATCAAGAAAAGTAAAGGGCGGAATGGGTCTGAATATAGGTATAGGATTGGTGCTGAGTTTCAGTTATATCCTTTTCTCAACAGTTACGAGTTCATTTGCAATCTCGGGCTTGACAACGCCCTTTATCGCTATGGAAATTCCAAATGTGGTCTATCTCGCCATCGGAATTTTCCTATATTACCGAGCATCGAAGTATTAATGAGGCTCGAGGCGCAAGGCTTTAGGCTCGAGACTTTAGGCTCGAGGCTTTAGGTTAAAGGTTTTATGAGAATTTGGAGCTTTCGGAGAACTGAGAATTCCGGGAGAAGAGGGAGCTATAGCATCTCGAGCCTAATGCCTAAAGCCTAATGCCTAATGCCTAATGCCTTCTGAATCTGTCGGTAGCCTTTCTGAAAGAACCAGCAGGAATAATCTTTAGGACGCAACACTTCAGAGTCAGCCAGCACTATGTCTATATCAATCGGCACCTCTTTCCTCAGGCGTGCCTCAGCAGTGCGACCATGCTCACGCTCATACTGTTTACACAAAGCCTCAAGGCTTTTTTCATTTCCCGGATATTCTCCGCTGACCACCGCATTCATATAGGGATTTCCGGCTGACCCGACAGACTGAGTTTCGTATATATCGGAACTCTTTCCATTTTCCAGTTGGGTCAGAAGCCATTTACATGCATCACGCACTGCCGAAACTCTGTCTCCACAGTTGGAACCAAGACTTAAAACTACCCTGCTCATAAAATCCAATCTCCTAATTCCGGTGGGACACGTGACGGAGTGTGAAAAGTGTTATCTCAGGATATGCCGACAACAGACGGGAAGGCATTCCGACCTCTCCGGCTCCGATATTGACATACATCTTTGTTTCATTGCCCTGCTCGTTGAGACGTTCATACATACCTCCCCATAAGGGATAACGGAACACTGCCGGCGACCATTCCCAGCCACCTATCTTTATCATCATCTGCATGGCATGGGTATGACCGGCAAGAGTCAACGCAATATTTGTCTTGTGGGATACGTATTCATCCCAATGGGCAGGATTATGACTCAACAGAATCTTATATTTCTTATCATTTTGATGAAAGAGAGAATCTTTTGAAGAGGGCAAAGCTTTCTCAAGGTCTCCATAGGAGGGGAAAGGAGGGTCGCCGATATTTTCAACACCAATGATCATGATGCTGTCGTTATCCCTGACCATGAAACGACGAGTATTATTCAGCAGATCCCAACCCATCTCAGCTTCCAGCTGACTGAGCAGAATATTATTGACCTCTCTTTCCTGAGGATTCTTCCAGTCCATATAATCGCCGTAGTCATGATTTCCGAGTATGGAGACCACACCATCCTTAGCTTTCAAACGCGACAGAGTCCTGACAAAAGGTAGAAGCTCGCGACTCTCCCGATTGACAATGTCTCCGGTAAAGACAATAAGATCCGGATGTAAGGAATTGACTGAATCCACAAGGGCTGAGACAAAGGTTGTGTCATTTCCCCAGGTGCCGACATGAAGATCGCTTATTTGTGCAATCGTATATCCATTAAAAGGTCGCGGTATGGAGGGAGACTCAACCTCTACCCTATTCACCACTATATTTTTTCTTCCGAACCATACACCTTCCCATAAAACTGCAAAAAGCGCTATACCGACAAATACGCCGACAGTCCTTGCGATAGGCAAGCGGGGTCCGTTCTTCACGACGCATCTCCAAAGTCGTCCGAAAAGAGAGCAAACCACATAACCTAACTTCGCGACATAGACAGAAATGAAGATATAAAGCATCCACATCACTCTGAGAAGGTCAGACCCTTCTGCCCTCCGGGGAAGACAGAGAGTAACGATGAGGAATACCCAGCAAACGAGGGTAGTTAGCCAAAAAAATATCCTCCAGGATCTCTTCTTGGTGGCTCTCTTGACGTCTGTCCACAAATAGAAGTCAATAAGGAATGTGGACACAAGGAGTATAATCAATAAAATAAACGGTATTCGCATACGGTAACGGGTCGGTTTGTAAATTAATTACCAAGGCATTCCCTGCCTTATTCCATGCCTCCCAACAGGGAGCGCAGCTTATTGCGCAACGGATTGGAATACATTGTCAGCATCATCTTCCACATAAATTCACGCTCTTCTGCCGTCACGTCGGGAAGATCAACTTTATCAAGCTGCTTGTTGAAGTAAGCGACAATCTCTTCCTTCTTCTCCTGAGTGTATTTTCTCGCAAAACGATTTGTAGAGTGAAGGAGGTCAAAAGCTATATAGTTTATCTCAAAAATCTCATAGCTTCTGTGGATTGCCTGGTCAATGAGGCAGCCTATATGTTTGGCTGCATTGTTATTATCCTTGAAATCACCTATCTGGTCAATCTTACTGTTAATTCGGGGGGTCAGCTGGAAATGCACCTTTCCCTTGAACTGGAGCAGACCGGTCTCCATAGAGAAAAGATCGTCTCTCTGAGTCTTTTTAAAATCAGGGTCTCTTCTCTTCATCAGGAACTCCCTGGCTTTCAGATAATCATTAGGGTCAAACTCATACGAGATGCATACCGGCATGAGATTAATCTCGCAGAGCTTATCCATGAAAGTTCCTTCGCCGGCAATTGCAAGCATCTTTATCAGCGATTCCTGAGTATGGTCGCTGCTGTCTTTTGCTCTACCCTCACGCTGGGCAATCCAGACAGACTCATGCTTTTCAAGAATGCAATAATGAATATAAGCGGATAATTTCTTAGCGGCTTCCAAACCTTCGCGCAGACCGGTGTTGCGTTTGACAATGAAACTCTTATTAAGACGCACAAGGTCGTTTATCCAGTCGAAAATCAAAAGATTATTGCCGATTGCCACTTCCGACGTCGGAAATCCTTTTCTCAGAAATGCGAGATTGAGGAAAGAGGCATCCAGCACAATATCGCGGTGATTGGTGATAAACGTATAACTGACCGACGGATTCAGATATTTCACACCTCCGAGGGTGATTCCGGAAGTGGTGGTCTTTGCCAGCATCTCCAGGAATGGAAACATAACCTGCTTCTGAAAATCATCTTTAGTATTGATTTTCAGAAGATCGTCAATTAATGCCGGCACGTCTGACGGAGGCATTGTGTAATTGACAGCATGAAGGAAACCGGGTTCCTTGACAAGCTGCTCCATTTTTGAATGAAATTCAGAATCGTCGTATGGGGCTATATCGCTGAAATTATATTCTGTCTGAGACATTTTTTTCTTCTTTTTTAGAGTTCAATCCCCATAAAATGGGGAAATTTTGACAGGGTAACTGTCCCCTTTTGCAAAGTTAATGCTAAACACTCTAATATAAAACAATCTAAAGCAGATTTTTTCTACAAATTTTTTTAAGCCTCTGTTTTGCGATAATTTCTCCACCTCTCAATAAGCTGGGTCATGTCTTGCGGAATCTCCGCTTCAAAATCCATCTCTTTCCCCGTGCGCGGATGAACGAAACCTAAAGTGCGCGCATGAAGTGCCTGTCTCGGACAGGTGGCAAAACAATTCTCCACGAAAAGGCGGTATTTCTGAAATGTCGTCCCTTTCAATATTTTGTCTCCACCATATCGGGCATCATTGAAAAGGGGATGTCCCTTATAGAGCATGTGAACCCGAATCTGATGAGTGCGCCCTGTCTCAAGCACACATTTGACCACCGACACATAACCGAAACTCTCGATCACCTTATAATGGGTGACAGCATGTTTCCCCACCGTCGGGTCTTCCATGACTGCCATCTGCAATTTATTTTTTGGATTACGTGCTATATTACCGACAATAGTGCCCTCTTTCTCAGGAAAATCTCCCCACACCACGGCAACGTATTCCCTACGGGTGGTCTTATTGAAAAACTGATTCCCGAGATGAGTCTTTGCCTCCGGAGTCTTAGCCACGACGAGCAAGCCGGAAGTGTCTTTATCAATTCTATGCACAAGTCCCAGACGAGGATCGCTGACATCGTAGTCGGGATTATCTTTAAAATGCCAGGCAAGCGCATTCACCAATGTTCCCGAATAGTTGCCGTGTCCGGGATGCACCACCAAACCGGCAGGCTTATTCACCACAAGCAAATCGTCATCTTCATAGACGATATCCAGAGGAATATCCTCCGGGATAATCTCGAGTTCATAACGCGGACGGTCCATCACGATGCTCACGACATCGTTAGGCTTGACCTTGTAGCTCGACTTTACAGGTTTTCCGTTGACAATCACACATTCCGCCTCAGCAGCCTGCTGAATACGATTGCGGGAGGTCTTCTCCATTCTGTCGACAAGAAACTTATCGACACGTATCATCTGCTGACCTTTATCAGCCACGAAACGGAAATGCTCAAACATTTCCCTGCCGTCTGAGGAAATGAATGAAGGCTCTTCCAGCGACTCTCCTCCAAGGAGTTCCGCATCTTCCTGCAGAGCTTCTATTTCCTCTGCTCTCAGCTTATCAATCTCATTCATTGCACAAATACCGGTTCAGGGTCTTCCGTCGTTGTTTCCTCCTCTTCCTCAACAGTCACCGGTTCTTCCACCGGCTCCTCAACAGGTGTTTCCTCCGCATAGACTCTCATTTCTTCATTCTGCAGGGAATCACGCAACGCAGTGAGTCGTCCGTCCTGCACTTCGAGCACTATTTTAGCATTCAGAGGCACCTTCTGAGTCTTTTTCACAACTCTTCCGTTGGCAATGACACGAAGGATTCTGTCGCTGTCGCCAAGCACCCTGACCACTCTTATGTTCTTAAAACCGAGTTCCTGCAGTCTTGCCATTCCGAGGCGTGGAGGATAACCTTTCAAGGCATCTTCCGCCGGATGACGGTCATCATCAATAACGACCTCCTTGGCATGCACGGCATTGATGTATAAGAAAATTTTTCTTCCGGGTTTGACAGTGGCTCCTGCCTTTGGGAACTGCTCAATGACAAATCCGGGTTTCATATCTTCCCTATAGATTGAATCACGAATGTCTACCCTAAAACCATTCTCATGCAAAATATTGATAGCCTGAGTGTATGACATATTCTCCACCTTGGGCACAACGTCGGTAGTGCCGTGTTTGGTAAAAATCTGTAATGACAGATACACAATCCAGATTCCAAGAAAAGCCACCAATATTATGATTATGATATTGGCTAAGACGGGATGCTTTCCGAAGAATTCTCCCCCCGAAAGATTTGTTTTCTTTTTCTCAAACATCAAAAATTCTTAAAATTTGTTTTCAAGAAGCAAAGTTAGTGAAAAAAATCATAATCCACCATTTCTACTTTCAAAAATATTTTATTAACTTTGCAGTTCAAAGCGTAAATTTAATGCACAGGTTCTTATATTTTATCCCTTTTCTCCTGCTGTTCTCCTCCTGCGGAGAATATAACAAGGTGCTTAAGAGCAAAGACGTTGACTATAAATTCGACTTTGCTAAGCGAGCTTTTGAGGCACGCAAATATAATCAGGCATACACAGTGCTTGAAACAATCTACACCCCTTTGCGTGGAGGTCCTAAAGGAGAAGAGGCGCTCTATCTCCTCGGAATGGCTTATTACGAAGACAAGGACTACACTAATTCCGGAGTCTATCTGAAAACCTACTATTCCCGCTATCCGCGTGGAAAATATGCAGAATTAGCCCGCTTCTACGCAGGTTATGGCAACTATCTCGATTCGCCGGATCCGCAGCTTGACCAGAGCCAGACCGTAAAGGCTATTGAAGAGCTTCAGGGCTTTCTTGATTATTATCCCAACAGCGACCGTGTCTCTATCGCCCAGAATGCGATTTTTGAGATGCAGGATAAGCTTACCCTCAAGGAGCTGCAGAACGCACAACTCTATTACAACCTCGGCAATTTCATGGGCAATAATTATGAATCGGCAATCATCACTGCCCAAAAT
>JAIDPA010000196.1 GCA_029062985.1 Muribaculaceae bacterium | reverse complement strand
ATATATATCACACAATGGCTAAAATAGATGATTACAATTTCGCCGGTAAAAAGGCGATTGTCAGAGTGGACTTCAATGTGCCCCTTGACGAAAACGGTAAGGTAACTGACGACACCCGTATTCGCGGCGCCCTCCCTACTCTCAAGAAAATTCTTGCAGACGGAGGCAGCCTTATCCTTATGTCTCACATGGGCAAGCCCAAAGGAAAAGTCAATGAAAAGTTCAGCCTGGCTCAGATTCGTGAGGATGTAGCTAAGGCGCTCGGCACAGACGTTAAGTTCGTTCCTGATTGCGCAAATGCTGATGAAGCTGTCAAAGACCTCAAGCCGGGCGAAGTGCTCCTTCTCGAAAACCTTCGTTTCTACCCTGAAGAGGAAGGTAAGCCTGTAGGAATCGACAAAGCTGATCCGGCTTATGACGATGCAAAGAAGGCTATGAAAGAAAGTCAGAAAAAATTCGCTCAGAAACTTGCAAGCTATGCTGATGTTTACGTGAACGACGCTTTCGGTACTGCTCACCGTAAACACGCATCTACTGCTGTTGTGGCTGATTATTTCAAACCCGAAGATAAGATGCTCGGCTATCTTATGGAAAAAGAAGTGCAGGCTGTCGATAACATCCTTAAGGATATCAAACGTCCGTTCACTGCAATCATGGGTGGCTCTAAGGTATCTACCAAGATAGGCATCATTGAAAATCTCATGGATAAAGTCGACAATCTTATTCTCTGTGGCGGTATGACATATACTTTCGCTAAAGCTCAGGGCGGAAAAATCGGCAATTCAATCTGCGAGGACGACAAGCTTCAGCTCGCTCTCGACATTATCGCTAAGGCTAAAGAGAAAGGTGTCAATCTTATTCTCGGCACAGATTGTGTAGCTGCTGACTCATTCAGCAATGACGCCAACACAATGGTTTGCCCGAGCAATGACATACCTGACGGATGGGAAGGTCTTGATGCAGGTCCGGAAACCCGTAAGGCGTTTGCAGAAGCTATCGTTCCTTCAAAGACTATCCTCTGGAATGGTCCTGCAGGGGTGTTCGAATTTGATAATTTCACAGCAGGCTCACGCGCAATTGCAGACGCAATCGTTGAAGCTACCGACAATGGCGCCTTCTCACTCGTTGGCGGCGGTGATTCCGTAGCATGTGTAAACAAGTTCGGAGTTGCTGACAGTGTCTCATACGTTTCAACCGGAGGCGGTGCGCTTCTCGAGGCTATTGAGGGCAAAGTGCTCCCCGGAGTGGCAGCAGTGAAATAATAACTGGTTCATCCTCATATAATCAAAAAAATAATAGAAAGACGGAGCCGGGCGGAAACTAACTTTTTCGCCCGGCTCTTTTTCCTTATAATCAATATTTTTCATATTTCCTAAAGTTTGCTTCTATAAATAAATTTAGGAAAGATGATACATATTAAGAAATTTTTAATTGATAAACATTTGTTATTTTCAAATTTAATTGTAATTTTGCATTGTCGTATGAGACATGGCGGAAAACTCTGTAAGGACATGAAAAACCCACAGACCATGAAAACCCATGCGCAAACCAATTCAATCGACACAAAATCACGAATAATCTTTAAACAATAATTTTTTCTAACACACAATTTCAACATTATGGAATCTCAGAAACCAGCGGCTGCTCCCGCATCTGTGGCAGCCAGAGTGAAAAAGGAAGAGAAAATCTCAAATGTTCGCGGCATCCGCAACGCCTTCCTTGTAATCATCGCATGTGCTATCGTGGCAGTCTGCATCTTCCTCTTCGGTCTTGGCAACTCTGCTAACTTCGAAGGTGGCGACAACGCAGGTCACCCAATTAACCTTGCAGGTACAGTGTATAAGGGTGGTTTCATCGTGCCTATCCTTATGACTCTTCTTCTCACTGTTATCGTTCTTTCTGTAGAACGCTGGATCGCTCTTAGCTCTGCTGCAGGTAAAGGCAACACTACTAAGTTCGTTCAGGACATCAAGGCTGACCTTGCTAAGAATGACATCGACGGCGCTATGCAGCGTTGCAAAAAACAGAAAGGTTCTGTTGCTTCTGTTATCTACAACACTCTCGTGAAGTACAAAGAAATGGACGCTAACACTGTCCTCAGCAAAGAACAGAAACTTACTACACTTCGTAACGCAGTTGAGGAAGCTACCGCTCTTGAGATGCCTTCTCTTTCTCAGAACCTCCCTATCGTTGCAACCCTTACAACTCTCGGTACTCTCGTCGGTCTTCTCGGAACCGTTATGGGTATGATCAAATCATTCCAGGCTCTTGCTGCTTCAGGTTCTCCTGACTCTACTGAGCTTTCAACAGGTATCTCTGAGGCACTTGTGAACACTGCCTTCGGTATCGCAACCGGTGCTTTCGCTGTTATCTCTTATAACTTCTTCACAAACAAGATCGACAACCTTTCTTACGCTATCGACGAAATCGGTTTCTCAATCGTTGCTACATTCGCCGCTACTCACAAATAATTGTGTGCCAACCGACGATCGAATAAACTTTCTTAAACCGAATTAAGTAAATAGCTAATATGGGAAGAGTAAAAATAGCAAAAAAGAGCACATTCATCGATATGACTGCGATGAGTGACGTGACTGTGCTGCTCCTTACCTTCTTCATGTTGACTTCGACCTTCCTCGCCAAGGAACCTACCACTGTTATCACCCCGCCTTCAGTGTCAACTGAAAAAGTGCAGGAAACTAACTTCGTACAGGTTCTCGTAAGCCCTGAAGGTAAGGTTTGGCTCACAATGAACAACGACACCTCTTCTGCTTGGTCAAACGAAAAGATGAGAATGGCGTTGCTCGATAAAGTAAGCGAAATCTATAACGAATCGCATAAGAATAAAGTAAGCTTCACTCCGTTGCAGAAGCAGACTTTCGCAAAACTTGGTTCTTTTGGTGTGCCCCTTTCTCAGATGGGCGAGTTCCTTGATCTCGCCAACCAGCAGGAAGGTCAGACCAAAATGGACAAATGGCTCTCAGGGGAAGATGAAAACAAAAATCATATCACCGGCATTCCAATCTCTTGGAATTCTGATGAAAACAACCCCAATGAGTTCCAGATGTGGATGAAGGCTCTCCGTCAGACTGAGAATGATAACCTTGCTCAGGCTATCAAGGATGGTACAGGTGTCGCTATCAAAGGCGACCAGAACACTTCGTTCGATATCATCCACATGGTGATGGATAATCTCCAGACCATCCGCATGAATAAGTTTACGTTTTTGACCGCATTAAAAGCAGAGGAATAACGACCATGGCAGAAATTCAAGAAAAATCTGGTGGCAACGGTAAAAAAGGTGCCCAGAAAAAGATGCATATCCGCGTGGACTTCACGCCTATGGTCGACATGAACATGTTGCTTATCACATTCTTCATGCTCTGTACGACAATGATCAAATCGCAAACTCTGACTATTGCCTTGCCTTCTAACGAAAAGGTGGAAAATCAGGAGAACATGTCGCAGGCTTCTGCCGATGACGCTGTGACTATCATTATTGATGCTAAGCGTAAAGCAGGTTCTTTTGATGTTGACTCTGTCAACGGTAAGGTAGTAAACGAGGTGTACTACTATTTTGGAAAACCGGGTGGCGATGCCGGTATGTTTGGTGCCGGCGGTACTATCCTCTCTGAAAACAACAATCTTGAGAAGTCATCTCTTGCTCTCGATGATCAGAACGGTATCCGTAAGATTATCCAGAAGAGAAATAAAGATGTCCTCGAAAAGATCAACGCTCTTAAGAAAGAGTATGCCGATGGTAAACTGGGTTCACTCGAGACTAAAGACGGTCGTGAGAAAGCACAGGAAAAATACAACGAGCAGGCTGCTCAGATCCGTAAGGATGAAAATCTTAAGAAACCGGTTGTAATCATCAAGTCAACTCCTCAGGCTTCTTTCGGTAGCCTTGTCGAAGTGCTTGACGAAATGCAGATTAATTCAATTTCCAAATATCAGATTGACAACATGACCCGTGCCGACTCTGTGATGCTTATTGACTTCCAGAATCGCCACCACGGCAATTGATGTAAGATTTATTAACCCTTAAACCAGAAAAGAAATGGCTAAAAGAAATGTAGATCTTACGTCGAAAGAATGGCGCGACCTTGTTTTTGAAGGTAAAAACAAAGAGTTCGGTGCCTATGAATTGCGTAAGAAAAGTGACAGACGTCACAATTTTGCCGTCCTCTATACTCTTGTCGGTCTCGTTGTTGTGATTATCGGTCTTATCGCTTGGTCAAAATATTCTGACTATCGTGCTGAACAGGCTGCTATTGCTCTGGCTCAGGAACGTGAGAAGATGGCTGCTGCCGAACTTCTTCAGGATGATAAGAACGATGAACCCGAACCCGAACCGGAAGTTGAGGAACAGAAGTTTGAACAGGAAATTCCTGAGGTGCCCCAGGAGGTGCTTGCTACCGTACAGGTTACCCAGATTGCCATCGTGGACGCTGATAAAGTGAAAAACGAGGTGATGGATATGGAAACCCAGAAGGAAGACAACACTGCCCGTGGTGTCGTTAACCAGGAAGGTTCTGATGATGCCGACAAATTCAAAGCCGTTCAGGAACAGGTTGTTGTTAAAGAACCCGAACCTGAAGTGAAACCGAAAGAGGAGGAAATCTTCGTTGCTGTAGAACAGAGTGCAGAGTTCCCCGGTGGTCAGGCTGCGATGTACAAATGGCTCGCTAACAATCTTCGTTACCCGGAGGCTGCTCAGCAGAATGATATTCAAGGTAAGGTTCACGTTAAGTTCGTCGTTGAGAAAGACGGTTCTATCGGTAATGTAACACTTCTGAAAGGTGTTGACAAGGATCTCGACCGCGAGGCTCTCCGTGTAATCAAGAAGATGCCTAAATGGCAGCCCGGTAAAAACAATGGTGTTCCTGTGCGTTGCTACTATACAATGCCTGTAACATTCAAACTTCAGAATCAGTAAAAAGATTTCATATCTCTAAAAAGGGAATTGCTTTTCAGCAGTTCCCTTTTTTGTATTCTGAAGGCAGAATGTTCTTTGTATTGTCGCGTACAATATTCAGCAGAAATTTTTTGTTATGAAAAAGTTTCTTTTCATTCTTTTCAATTTATTATCCCTTTAATTGAACATCATTCAGCGTTAATTGTTAAATTTATAGAAAACAATTAAAATCAAGAGTTATGGATAAAAACAATGGAATCGACAATATGCCTAAAGGTGGGCGTCTTGTTTTTGGTATCTTTATGGTGATAGTTTATCTGGCAGTAGGTCTGCTTTTCATATTCGATGTCTTCAATATTGATAATGTTGCTGTCAGTGCAGTGGTCGGAGGTCTCCTCGTTGTATATGGCTTCTGGCGTGGCTACCGACTTTATAAAGGAATGAATTAATTATTCCCTCCCCTACCCCGTCGATATTAATCTTATTAACGGTATTATTATGAAAAAGAAACTAATCTATAAGATAGCTGCATCTTCTCTTTTATTTGCAACCATTGCGGGAGCTGCTTCATGCACTCCGATAAAAAAGGGAGAATATGCCTCGGGCACAACTACCATTTTCTGCGATGATGGTTTTAAAAACATTCTTGATGAGGAGATCGAGGTGTTTGAATATTCCTATCCGCAGGCTTCTATAATACCTATCTACGTCAGTGAGGGAGCCGCAATCGACACTCTCCTTTCTGACGGCACTCAGGCAATCATCACTTCCAAAGAGCTGACAAAAGAACAGATAGCTTTTATGAAGTCAAAATATAAGAGAGTTGTTCGTCAGAAGTGTATTGCAGTTGATGCAGTTGCATTGATCACTAATAAAGACAATCCGGTTCAGTCATTATCCTATAATGAAATAAAGGATATCATGAACGGAAATATCACTCGTTGGAGCCAGCTTGCAGGTAATGACACCACAAAAATCAAACTTGTTTTTGACAATGCGGAATCGTCTACCGTCAGCTATTTCAAAGAGAATTTCCTTCCTAAGGATGCAAAACTCGCTGACAAGACCAACTCTTTTGCTCAGGAAAATAATGCTCAGGTATTTGATATTGTAAAAAAAGATCCCGATGCTCTCGGCATTATTAGCGTCAGCTGGTTGGGCGATGATTTGAGTAAGGCTAAAGAGGTGCCTATGGATAAAAGGATGGAAGATTATCAGAATGAAACAGACACCGTAGCCACTACTCTCACGTCTGAAGTAAATATTCTGAAAGTCAGCAATCCAACGGCGGAAAACGATTTCAGCCCGGTAGCTTATAAACCCTATCAGGCTTACATCTATTCCGGTGATTATCCATTGGTGAGAAAAATTTATATGGTTTCCACGGGAAGCAATTCGACCGTACTTCATAGTTTCTATACATTCGTTACGGGATATGTCGGTCAGAAGATAATTTCAAAGACCGGTATTCTCCCCTATGAACTCCACCAGAGAGTGGTAGAAATAAAATAGGCTGCCTTTATTAAGATGAAATAATACAGGATTTAGATACCCTGAAAAGATAAGAAATAGAATTGGAATTTATATGCTGACTCTATTTCTTATCTTTTCAATGTAATTGAATTTGATTTACCTTCTTCTGTCTTTTTTATCAAAAGCCGTCTCATTTTGGTTAATTTATATAAAATCATGGATAAAAATTCTTTTATATTAAAATTAACTCAATTTTTTTATTAATTTTGCATTCGGACTTCCGCAGGAATACAAAATTATACATCCGGAAGAGATTTTAATTCATAAAGACAAAAATCATAAAACCAATAATAAGATGAAATTTAAATTCCTTTTTGCAGCTGCACTTTTGGCTGGCGCTTCTTTCTCATCTTTTGCTCAGACCCATGTTGAAGGGGAAGAGTATTACAAAGCTGACCAGTTTGCTAATGCTAAAGAGCTGCTTCTCCGCAACATGAACAACACGGGCACCAATAAGGCTGTCAGCGATTTCTATCTCGGTCTTATCTCTCTGCATGAAGGGAATCAGGCTGACGCTCAAAAGTATTTCAACGAAGGTCTGCAGAATAATCCCGATTATGCGTATAACTATGTCGGTCTCGGCATCCTTGACCTGAAAAAAGGCGATAAGAAAGCTGCGGATGCTCAGTTTAAACTTGCTGAATCTAAATCTAAGAAAGATCCCGAACTCCAGATTAATATCGCTCGTGCATACTACAATACAGATCCGGTAGCTTACGCAAAAGATATTGAGAAACGTATCAACAACGCCCGCAAATATAACATGGAGGATGAGAACATCTACCTCTTTGAGGGTGATGTTAAGAAAGATGCCAAAGATTTCGGTGGCGCTGCATCTCAATATGAGATGGCTACTACCTATAATCCTGATGCTACTCCTGCCTATGTTAAATATGCAAACCTTTTCACACAGGTTAACCCGGAATATGCAATCAAGATGCTTAACAAACTTCTTGAATTGAATCCTAATTCCGCACTCGGTCAGCGTGAACTTGCCAACGCATACTATAATGCAGGCAACTATAAGGAGGCAGCCACTCAATATGGTAAATACGTTGAGAATCCCAATCACTTCAAGCAGGACGAAGACCGCTATGCATTCCTTCTCTTCTACGGTGGTGACTATCAGAAAGGTTATGACTATTCGTCTGCGCTTCTCAAGGCAAATCCTTCTAACTTTACTGCTCAGCGTTATCAATTCATGAATGCTGCTCAGATGAAAGATATGCAGGCTCAGCTTCTCCCTCTCGCTGAGGCTCTTGTGGCTACCCACAATGCTGACCCCGCTAATAATAAGTTTGCTCCTATCGACTATATTCTGATCGCATCCGAGTTGAACTCAGCTAAGCGTCCACAGGAAGCGCAGGCTCTTCTCGAAGAGGCAATCAAGGATAATCCTACCAATCGTGAATTCTACAAGCAGCTCGCAATGACTTTCGTAGAAGAGAACAAACTCTCCAAGGCTGTTGATGCTTACGAAGGATATCTTGCAAATTCAGAAAAACCCGGTTACAACGACTTCATTCAGCAAGCTACTTTCGCTTTCTATGCAGGCGTTGAGAATAAGGATAATCCTGCAGAAGCTGACAAGTATTATGCAATCTGCCAGTCGTATGCCGACAAAGCAGCCGAAATCCTTCCTGAAAACTATAAGCCCAAGAAATTCGCAGGCGATATAGCACGTCAGAAAGCTACTGAAGCACAGGCACCTTTCGCTGCAGTCCCCGCCTATACTGAAGCTCTCACACTCCTTGAGGCAAGCGAAAATCCATCAAGATATTCAAGTGACGCTAAAGAGATGTACAACTACATGGGCAACTCTTATCTTGAACAGAAGAATGTGGCAAAAGCTAAGGAATATTTCAACAAATACCTTAACTTTGACCCCAACAACGAGGCATACCGCAAATTTGTCGAAGGTCTGAAATAATAAATAACGATTGAACAGAGGCTTTTGAAAAAGATTCTGTTGCATAACTTACAAAAGGCTTCCGCTTTGTCCTTCAAAGCGGAAGTCTTTTGTTTATAAAGATTTTATAAACTTTAAATGTAAGTTTTATAAAATCGTACGCAAAAAGTCGGCTTCTTTTTTGGATTGATAAAGTTAATTTGTAATTTTGCAAAAGAAATTAACATTTGAATCAGCAACGTCTAAATCGCTCCCTAAAAGTGAGGTAGCCGTTGCCCATACCACATTTTTATATCATGGCTGAAAAAATACGCATAAAGAAGGGTTTTGACATTCCTTTGGCTGGTAAACCTTCTTCTATCGTGACCAAAGACACCATTACCTCTGTCTTCGCCATTTCTCCCGACGATTTCCCGGGACCTGTGTGGAAAGCAGTGGTGAAACCGGAAGATAAGGTAGCTGCCGGTGACCCCTTGCTCATTGATAAGGCTTCCGGAAAAATTTGTCTTGTCTCTCCGGTGGCAGGTTCTGTCAAGGAAGTGCATCGCGGAGAAAGAAGGCATATTGAATTTGTCAGTGTTGTAAAAGAAAACGAAAGCAACGAAAAGACTTTTTCGCTTCCTAAAAACAATGCTGATGAGATGAGGGAACTCATCCTGAAAAGTGGTCTGTGGGCGATGATGAGACAGCGTCCTTTCGACATTGTCCCGTCCCCGGAGGTTACGCCTCGTGATATTTTTGTCACTGCATTTGATTCCGCTCCTCTTGCCGGAGAACTGCTGACAGATGAACTGGCTAAATGGCTTGAGTCAGGATTGGAAATTCTTGCGGCTCTGACTTCGGGAAAAGTTTATCTCGGTATACCCGCAGGCTCTTCAATCTCTTCAAAAGCTGCTGAAGTTTATGAGTTTGAAGGCCCACATCCTGCCGGTAATGTCGGAACCCAGATTGCTGCCATTAAGCCGGTCAATAAAGGTGAGACTGTCTGGGCTCTTGACGTTGTTACTGCTTCAAAAATAGGCAAGCTTATCAAGACAGGTAAAGCAGATCTTTCTACCGTAGTGGCTGTGACCGGTCCGGATGTGAAGGACCCGCATCTTGTTGAAACTTTCGTCGGCGCATCCATCGCTACAATTATCAAGAATAATCTGGTGAAAGAGAATGGCATGAGAATAATTTCAGGAAATGTCCTCACTGGTGTGAAAGTCAGTGAAGACGGTTTTCTTCACTATCCTTACAGACAGATAACTGTAATTGATGAAGGAGATGATGCTGATGAATTCATGGGCTGGGCTTCTTTGAGTCCGAAGAAATTCAGCGTGAAGCGTAGTTTCCCGGCTTTCCTCAGCGGTCTGTCAAAGCCGTTCCATTTTGATGCACGTATCAAGGGAGGTCATAGGGCTATGATTCTAAGTGGAGAATATGATAAGGTTTTCCCGTTTGATATTTATCCGGAGTTTCTCCTTAAGGCAATCATTGCCAAGGATATTGACAAAATGGAAAAACTCGGCATCTATGAAGTGGCTCCGGAAGATTTCGCTCTGCCTGAATTTGTCGACACTTCCAAAATCGAGCTTCAGAAAATAGTCAGAGAGGGTCTCGACTATCTGCGCAAAGAACTCTCATGACGGTTATTTCCGACATCTAACATAAATTTCTGTATTGTATCTTCAATCTGTAATCTGTAATCTTCATATCTACCTATCTGATGAAAGGATTAAAGAAAAAAATTGACAGTGTGAAGCCTCAATTTGAAAAAGGAGGAAAGTTTTCTAAACTCCACTCTGTTTTCGACGGCTTCTACACATTCCTTTTCACTCCTAACGAGACTTCGCGGTCAGGTGTTCACATCCATGACAGCAACGACTCTAAAAGGACAATGATTATGGTGGTGATTGCCCTCCTTCCCTGCTGTCTGTTCGGCATGTGGAACGTAGGACTTCAGCACGCTCTTGCTACCGGCGACCCTGACCATTCTCTGTTTCATCTGTTTTTCTATGGTTTCTGGGCTGTTCTTCCACAGATTCTTACTGCCTATATCGTAGGTCTCGGAATAGAGTTCGTAGTAGCTCAAATAAGAGGTCACGAAATTCAGGAGGGTTTTCTTGTTTCAGGTATTCTCATTCCGATGATCTGCCCTGTTTCAACTCCCTGCTGGATGCTGGCTGTCGCAGTCGCTTTTGCAGTGATTTTTGCTAAAGAAGTATTTGGCGGCACAGGCTACAACTTCCTGAACGTGGCATTGGTGACGCGTGCGTTTCTCTTCTTCGCATATCCTTCCCAGATGAGTGGCGACAACGTGTTCGTTTCTCTGGGTGATGCCGCAACAGTCGACGGCTATTCCGGCGCTACTCCCCTGGGTCAGCTCGCTGCGTCTACAAACGGAGCTGTTGACGTGCTGGGCGTCACAGGGACTCCCCTCTCCTACACTGATATGTTCTTCGGCTTCTATCCGGGTTCCTGGGGTGAGACCTCAACATTCTGCATTCTCATTGGTCTTGTGATCCTTCTGGCTACCGGAATCGCATCCTGGAGAATTGTAATTTCAGGTGTTTTAGGCGGTTTCTTCATGGCTTTGATTGCAAATCATTTTGCTACTCCACTTTATCCTGTCACCTATCTGACTCCATGGGAACAGCTTTCTCTCGGAGGCTTTGCTTTCGCAATTGTCTTTATGGCTACTGATCCCGTGACTGCCTGCAGGACCACCACCGGAAAATATATCTATGGTTTTCTTATCGGTGCAGTGGCAATCCTCATCCGCTGTTACAACACAGGTTATCCGGAAGGGGCAATGCTCGCTGTTCTGCTTATGAACTGTTTCGCGGCTCTGATAGATTATTGTGTGGTCAATTCAAATATCAACCGACGCTTAAAACGTGTCACAGTCAAGAACTAATAACACCCCGCTATCATGAATAGACAAAGCAATACCTATACAATTATCTACTCCACTGTGCTCGTCTTAGTGGTGGGTGTGGTGCTATCAGTGGTCTATCAGGCTTTGCGTCCCAAACAGCTTGAGAACATAGCCGACGACACAAAAAAGCAGATTCTTGCATCTGCAAGAATTGTTCCCACGGAAGGACAATCGATAAGCGAACTTTTTGCTTCTCATATCAAAGAAAGCTACATCGTAAACGATAAAGGAGAAAAAATTGATCCTTCGCAGAATGCATTTGATGTAAATGTCGCTTTGGAATCAAAGAAACCTGCGGCTGAACGTCTCCTCCCCGTATATGAATGCACCACTGATTCCGGTCTTAAATACATTTTGCCGGTATATGGTGCCGGCTTATGGGGTCCGATTTGGGGTTATATCGCTTTTGATGATAATGGCGACACTATCTATGGCGCGTATTTCGCCCATCAAGGGGAGACTCCCGGTCTTGGTGCTGAAATTGAAAAACCTGCTTTTCAGACTCAATTCGATGGAAAAAATATTTTCTCATCTACGGGTAACTTCCAATCGGTCGCTGTGGTAAAAGTCGGTAAAGAACCTGCCGACCAGGCATGGGTTCATGCTGTAAGCGGCGGCACAATAACAAGTCAGGGTGTTCAGAAAATGCTCTTTGACTCTCTTGAGCCTTATTCCGCTTTCCTTCTATCTCTTAAAAACAAATAAGATTCCCTCATTATGAAAGTCAATAAATCATTGTTGCCCCTCGTTAATCCTCTCTCTAAAGACAATCCGGTCATTGTGCAGGTGCTGGGAATCTGTTCTGCTCTTGCCGTCACTGCAAAACTTGAGCCGGCTCTTGTCATGACTATTTCAGTTACGGCTGTGCTCGCTCTTGCTAATGTGATAATCTCACTTCTGCGCAACACAATTCCGACGTCAATACGTATTATCGTTCAGCTCGTGGTCGTCGCTGCCCTGGTGGTCATAGTCGATCAGGTGCTTAAAGCATGGAATTACGAAGTTAGCAAAGCCCTTTCTGTCTTCATCGGGCTTATTATCACAAACTGTATCATCATGGGACGCCTTGAAGCTTTTGCTATGAGCAACCGTCCTTGGCCTTCATTCCTTGACGGTATTGGAAACGGTCTCGGATATGGTATAATTCTCGTGATTGTAGCTTTCTTCCGTGAACTTCTCGGAAGCGGCACTCTTTTCGGTTATCAGGTGATTCCGCAATGGTGGTATGATCATGGTTATCAAAATAATGGTATGATGATTCTTCCTCCAATGGCTCTTATCACCGTGGCTTGCATAATATGGGTGCATCGTTCACGCAACAAGGATCTTCAGGAATGATAAGGAATAGAATTCCACTGTTTAAATTTTATCTCGAATTATGGAAAATCTAAATCTGTTCATACGGTCGATCTTTGTCGACAACATGATATTCGCTTACTTCCTCGGCATGTGTTCTTATCTGGCTGTGTCGAAGAATGTAAAGACCGCTTTCGGACTCGGCATCGCTGTCTGCTTTGTGCTTATCATTGCCTTACCCGTCACATGGTGCATCAATCAGTATATCCTCGTGCCCGGTGCGCTTTCATGGCTCGGTGAAGAATATGCAGAAACTGACCTCAGCTTCTTGGGTCTGATAATGTTCATTTCGGTCATTGCTGCTCTTGTGCAGATTCTTGAAATGGCTATCGAAAAATATCTCCCTACCCTGTATTCATCACTGGGTATTTTCCTCCCGCTGATTGCTGTGAACTGTGCAATTTTGGGTGCCGTGTTATTCATGCAGCAAAGAGAATTTTCTAATGCGTGGACTGCTACCGTATATGGTGCCGGTTCAGGTATAGGCTGGCTGCTTGCGATAACATGTCTTGCTGCAATCAGAGAACGTCTCGCATACAGTCAGATTCCGGCGCCTCTTCGCGGAATAGGCATCACGTTCATTATCACAGGACTTATGGGAATCGCATTCATGAGCTTCCTCGGTATTAAACTCTAACACCGCCCGCTCTCCGCCGGGGTTTCAACCCGGCAGAGTTGTTGGCTCAATCAATTCTTTTATATTATGTTATTACTTGATGTAGAATGGAATAAAGTGCTTGTGGCGGCGTTGATATTTTTCATCATCGTCCTTGTTCTGGTCATTATTCTTCTAATAGCGAAACGCTATCTCGTTTCTTCCGGGGAAGTCACTATTTCTATTAATGACGGAAAAAAGACCGTGGTTGCGAACAGTGGTAAGTCTCTTCTTGCCACTCTCGCTGACGGAGGAGTGCATCTTTCTTCTGCCTGCGGCGGTAAAGGTAGCTGCGGACAATGTAAAGTGCAGGTACTCGAAGGTGGAGGAGATATGCTTCCGACTGAAGCAGTCCACTTTACAAGAAAGCAGATTAAGGATCACTGGAGACTTGGCTGTCAGGTAAAGGTGAAGAGTGATATGGATATTCATCTTGATGAGTCAGCTCTGGATGTTAAGGAATGGGAATGTGAGGTCATTTCTAATAAAAATGTCGCCACATTTATTAAAGAGTTTATCGTGCAGTTGCCTAAGGGCGAGCACATGAACTTTATCCCCGGTTCTTACGCCCAGATACGTATTCCTAAATATGAGATGTCTTACGATAAAGATATTGATAAGGCTCTTATTGGAGATGAATATTTGCCGGCTTGGGAAAAATTCGGTCTGTTTACTCTGAAAGCAAAAAATACCGAGGAAACAGTCCGTGCATATTCAATGGCAAATTATCCGGAAGAGGGCGACCGTTTCATGCTCACTGTGCGTATCGCGACCCCTCCTTTCAAACCGAAACCTGAAGTTGGCTTCCAGGACGTTCCGGCAGGTATCGCATCATCATATATTTTCTCACTCAAGCCGGGAGATAAAGTGTTGATGAGCGGTCCTTATGGCGACTTCCACCCTATTGTGGATTCAAAAGCGGAAATGATATGGGTCGGCGGTGGTGCCGGTATGGCTCCTCTGCGTGCCCAAATCATGTGGATGACTAAGACTCTACACACCACTGACAGAGAAATGCATTATTTCTATGGCGCACGCGCTCTGAATGAAGTGTTCTATCTCAATGATTTCCTTGAACTGGAAAAAGAATTCCCCAACTTCCATTTCCATCTTGCGCTTGACCGTCCGGATCCGGCAGCTGATGCCGCAGGGGTAAAATATACTCCCGGTTTTGTGCATGACGTGATGTATAAAACGTATCTTAAGGATCATGAAGCTCCTGAAGATATTGAGTTTTACATGTGTGGTCCCGGACCGATGAGCAATGCAGTCAACAACATGCTGTACAATCTCGGTGTAGAACCTGAGGCTATACACTACGATAACTTCGGCGGATAAATCTTCAGGGGATGGGGAGCAATTTTTTCTCCCTGTCCCCTTATATAATCACCATAAAAAACACCTACATTTATGAAGAGAGACAATCAGATCTTCGACATTATTGACCGCGAACATCTTCGTCAACGTCGCGGAATTGAACTCATTGCGAGTGAAAACTTCGTTAGTGACGAAGTGATGCGTGCTATGGGTTCTTGTCTTACAAATAAATATGCCGAAGGCTATCCCGGTCATCGTTATTACGGCGGTTGCCAGGTGGTAGATGAAGCAGAAAATATAGCTATTGAGAGAGCTAAGAAACTTTTTGATGCAGAATGGGCAAATGTTCAGCCTCACAGCGGTGCACAAGCAAATATGGCTGTGTTCATGGCTTGTCTCAAGCCGGGTGACAAATTCCTGGGTATGGATCTCGCTCATGGCGGACACCTGAGCCATGGTAGCCCTGTAAACTTCTCAGGGCTTCATTTCCAGCCAATCAGCTATACCGTGGATAAAGAGACCGGTCGTGTTAATTATGAGGAACTGGAAGAAAAGGCACGTGCCGAGCGTCCTAAACTTATCATAGCCGGAGGCTCTGCTTACAGCCGTGAATGGGATTACGCAAGAATCCGCAAGATTGCTGACGAAATCGGCGCGATATTCATGGTCGACATGGCTCACCCTGCCGGACTCATAGCTGCCGGTCTTCTTGAAAATCCCGTGAAACATGCTCATGTAGTTACAACGACTACTCACAAGACCCTTCGCGGTCCTCGCGGCGGACTAATCCTTATGGGTAAAGATTTTGATAATCCCTGGGGCAAGAAAACTCCTAAGGGCGAAATCAAGAAAATGTCTGCTTTGCTCGATTCTGCAGTTTTCCCGGGTGTACAGGGCGGTCCGCTTGAGCATGTAATTGCTGCCAAGGCTGTCGCATTCGGTGAAGCACTCCAGCCCGAATGGAAGGAATATGCAGAACAGGTTAAGAAAAATGCACAGGCTCTCGCAGAGGCTCTTATGAAACGTGGTTACAAGGTGATATCTGATGGCACTGATAACCATTGCATGTTGGTCGACCTGCGTCCTAAATTCCCTGAAATGAGCGGCAAGAAAGCTGAGCGTGTGCTTGTGGAAGCTGATATCACTGCTAACAAGAATATGGTGCCTTACGATAGCAGGTCTCCTTTCCTTACTTCAGGACTGCGTTTCGGCACAGCTGCCATCACAACACGCGGCGCTAAAGAAGAACTCATGGAAAAAATTGCTGACCTCATCGATAAAGTGCTTTCAAATGCTGATGATCAGAAAGTCATTGCTGACGTCAGACGTGAAGTCAATGAGATGATGAATGACTATCCTATGTTCGCCTGGTAAAATCTTTAATATTACAATCTTAAATATTAGGACGGCGGCGTCATTCTCCGCCGTCCTTTCAATTATACAGACAATGGATTTTTCAAATATTAAATTTCCAAACGCCTTATTCCTTACAGGAATCGGCACTGATGTAGGTAAAAGCTTCGCTACCGGATGGTTGGCACGCGAAATGAATAATTCCGGTTTGAACTGTATTACCCAAAAAATGATTCAGACCGGAAATACAGAATGGAGCGAGGATATTCAGAGACACAGAAAGATTATGGGCATAGATCTTCAGACAGTGGATCTCTGCCACATCACAGCTCCTATTATTTTTTCTTATCCTGCCTCCCCTCACCTGGCAGCTAAATTAGATGAAAAGGAAATAAATCTTGATATTATCTCGGAAGCTTCCAAAACACTGTTGTCCAAATATGATTACCTGATTATTGAAGGCGCCGGAGGACTGATGGTGCCTCTGAAAGAAGACTACCTGACTATTGATTATATTTCCGACAGAAATCTCCCTGTTGTTCTAACAGTTACCGGTCATCTCGGTTCAATAAATCATGCCCTTCTCTCGCTTTCAGCTCTTAAATCTTATGGACTCTCCCTATTTGCAATTATCTACAATCCGTTTTTCGACAAAGATGAAACTATATGCGCCGATACACGCAATTATCTGAAAAACCGTATGCATAAACATTTTCCCGATTCTATATGGCTCGATATGCCTGTTTTATGACCCTTATAACGATAAAATAGCTTTAGGATTCAGAAAAGAGACCTACTTCTTGGCATATTTCATCCAAAAATGTTAAATTTGCATTATTCAATAATATTAACTAAAACAATATTCTCTCCGACCACATTTTTAACCTTATTACTAAATATTTATGAGCCATACCATTCCTCAAAACGCAATAGTGACAATTCCTAAGGAGTCATTGTCCCAACTTCCCACGGCTCAATTTGATGGTGAAATATGTATAGTCGACAAACCTGAATTAATCGATGAGGCTATTAAGGAATTGAGGAATGAAAGTATTCTGGGATTTGACACGGAGACGAGACCAAGTTTTAAAAAGGGACATCTGAATAAAGTCGCCCTCATACAACTGTCTTCCCATAAAAAATGCTTTCTTTTCAGGATTAATCATATAGGGCTTGTAAAGCCGCTGATTGATCTTCTTGAGGATGAATCCATTCTCAAGATTGGATTGTCGACACATGATGATTTCCATAATCTAAACAAACTCCAGACAATCGAACCTAAAGGATTCATCGAACTTCAAAATTACGTAAAAGAATTTCGTATTGCCGATAACAGTCTTGCCCGTATATATGGAATCCTGTTTAAGAAAAGAGTGTCCAAAGGGCAACGTCTGACAAACTGGGAAGCTGAGAATCTCACGCCGGCACAACAGAACTACGCTGCTCTGGATGCAATAGCATGCATCCATATATATGAATATCTCGCTGCCGGAAATTTTTTACCCGAGGAGTCAGAATTCCTTACCATTCCTTCGGAAATCGAGAATAAGGAATAAAAATAAAGGGTGATAACCTCAACGGTCGCACCCTTTGATAAGTTTCTACAGGTAAAAAATCTTAAGGTAAAAAAGATTGTTTTTAGGTTCTTTGCAAAATTATTACTTTATTACGGACTGACCAAATATTTTAAAGCAAAATATCAAAAATATGTTGTAAAACATATAAATTCATTCCCATTTTGCTAAATTCAACCCGTTCTCATCCAATTTTGCGTAACTAAATGTTCGTATCCATTCTCCCAAGACTATCATCTCACATCCTTCATCTATTACATCCCGACTTAAAATATGAACATGTCCGAACAAGTAGTAATTTATATCGGGATGACCACGGTGATATTCCTTTACAAAATTTCTCAAGCTATTAAGAATTTTGTCATCAGGTATGCCTCGAGCCTCACCTTCCTCACGACTATGACGGCTCCAGTTATATGCAAAAGGCACTGTCCAGCGAGGATGTATAGCTGAAAAAGCCTTTTGACATATTTTACTCCTGAAAACGCCGCGTATAAAGCGAAAACCTAAAGGCAAATTCCCTACACCGTCTCCATGTGTCATGAAGATTTTCTTCCCGTAGATTGTCTCCGTCAATGAGCCATCTATCACCTCTACTCCTAATTCATCCGGGATGTAGTCAAATATCCATATATCATGATTGCCTATAAGCCAGACAATCTTTATGCCGGAATCTGTCAGCTCCGCCAATTTCCCAAAAAATCGGACAAAACCGCGCGGCACTACATATCGGTATTCGTACCAATAGTCCAAAACATCTCCTAAAAGATAGATTGCCTCTGCATCAGATTTAATGGAATCAAGAAAATCAACCACCCTCTTTTCAGCTTTTTTTGAATCCGGAAAATAGGGCGCACCCAAATGAAGATCACTTAAGAAATAGACACTCATCGCTCTTGCTGTCTCTATAGAAATCCAAGTTCAAGTTTGGCTTCTTCGCTCATCATATCCTGAGTCCAAACCGGTTCGAAAACAAGACGCAAATCCACTTTTTCCGGACCCTCCACACTTACAAGTTTCTGACGCACATCTTCCATAATGAAATCAGCTGCCGGGCAACCCGGGGCAGTCAAAGTCATATCCACATGAAGTGTCTTCTCAGGCAGTTCATAATCTATTTTGTAGATAAGCCCAAGATCATACACATTGACAGGTATTTCCGGATCATAGACTGTGCGAAGCAGCTCTATGGCTCGGTTTACAACCCGTAATTCTTCTTCATTTTCCTTTTCTATCTTGCTGATAGCCGTACCTTCTTCCTGCTTAGCAGATTCAACCGGTTCTGATATGTCATTATTTTCCATATACAAATTTCTTTAAAAGAATATTTATCCAAATATATTCAGTCAGTTCCTCCCCATCTTATTAACAAATTTATCACCCACATTTCCTATCTTCCGCAAAATTAAGCAAAAAAGATGACATTCTGTTCCTCTTTATTTAAAGATTATCTCTCCGATAACTTTCTCAGAAACATTTTTTAATTTAGCTTCAGAAACTTTCAATTTTTCAGAAACTTTTTTATTAACTTTGCACTTGAATGCCATATCATATACAAATGGCTTTTCTGTTTTTCAGGAATCCGCTATTGGCTTCCTAAAAATTATATTTAATTTTTGAATAACATTTTTAATTCTTCACATTATGAAATCTTACAAAAAGATTGTTGTTACCCTCCTGGTTGCCCTCTTCGGCATGGGAATGGCACAAGCACAATTCCGTTTTGGTGTAAAGGCGGGCGTTAATCTCAACAGCATCAACTTCAAGGATGCAGCAGCCAATCTCAATCATGACAACAACTGCGGTTATACTGTCGGTATCATGGGAGAGTTCACTGTGCCTATCATTGGTTTAGGTTTCGACCTTTCAGCAATGTACACTCGTATGAACAGTGATCCTGTGCTCAACAATCAAGAAGCTGAACTCAGTAAAAACTTCCTTGAAATTCCATTGAATCTCAAATATAAATTCTCTCTCCCCGTTGTTGGTTCTTTCCTTGCGCCTTATCTCTACACCGGTCCTACATTCGCTTTCCAGATTGGCAAGCACACCTGGAATGACATCCAGTCAAAAACCTGCCAGACAGCCTGGAACGTCGGTGTCGGTGTCGAACTTTTCCATCATCTCCAGGTGCAGGGTTCATACGGATTCGGCATGAACAAAGCATTCAAATATATACCCGTTAATACAGGTGTAAATCCGGTCGTAATAAAAGCCAACAATAACTACTGGACAATAACTGCTGCTTGGTTATTCTAATTCTAACATAAAAATGTTAAGGAAATTTCTATTCCTGACAGTTGCATTGTTCATCGCATTCTCGGCTTCTGCAGAATTCCGCTGGGGTCCGACTGCAGGCGTAAACTTCTCTACACTCCATTGGAAACAAAAACTTGCCAAAACATCGATGGCTGTCGGTGGGCAAGCCGGAATCATGAGTGAAGTGATGATTCCAGGTATCGGTTTCGGTATTGATTTTGGCTTGAAATACGAACTTCACGGTGCTAAAGTCAATTTCGGTGAGCATGAGATCTGGTCGTCAACAGGAATTAAAAATCAGAATGTCTGGTTTCATACCCTCGAGGTGCCATTCAATCTGAGATTCAAATGGACAAGAATGAATGGTTTTGAACAATATCTGGCACCTTTTATCTTCGGAGGTCCTGTGTTCGCCATTACAGTAGGCACAAATAAACAGCCTGCCCTCGAACATCCGGGGGGGTACGTGGCATTGCAATGCGGAGCGGGCGTCGAATTATTTGAACGTTGGCAGGTGTCAGGTGGATATTCATGGGGTGTCAGCTATATGACTCGCACTGTTAAACTTGACAATTATTCTGCGCAATCTCGCGGCGGATTTATTAATGTCGCCTATCTTTTCTGACCATTTATTTTTAATATTTTGTTTGCTGAAGTTTTACTCCCTCTCCCTCTTTACTCCACTTTCACCTACTCTGTGCCTGAGGAAATGCTCAATGATATTCAGGTAGGTTCAAGAGTGCTTGTTCAGTTCGGCAAAAAGAAATATTACACAGCATTAGTGGAGTGCTTACATTCGAATCCTCCTCAGGGTTACGATGTAAAACCTCTTATGGCACTCCTTGATGGAACTCCTATAGTCCGCTATCCCCAGCTCAAATTATGGCGCTGGATAGCGGACTATTATCTTTGTGCCCCGGGTGAGGTATTCAAAGCCGCTGTCCCAACCGGGCTGAAACCTGAAAGCGAAACCTTTATTTCTATAAATCCCGACTTTGATCCTGATGATGACGCTTCTTTCAAAATAAATGAGCGTCAGGCAATCGTCATTCAGGTGCTTCATGAGAAAAAAAGATTGCGTATTTCGGACATAGAAAAAGAAACCGGAATAAAAAACGCTACTTCCCTAATAAATCCTCTCCTTGAGAAGGGAATCATCGAAATTGACGAAAAAGTTGTAGAAAGGTATCGTCCTAAAAAGACTTCTCTTGTAAGACTGAGCTTTGAACGTGGAAATTCTGCAAGACTACATGAATGTTTTGAAATGGTCAGACGTTCGCGTCAGCAGGAAAAGGCTCTTCTTGCTTATCTTGATCTTTCAGGATGGATTTCTCCTTCGGGCGAACTTAAAGATGTAGAAAAATCTAAATTATTATCTGCCTCAGGCGTGACTCCCGGTATTCTGAAGTCGTTAGTGGATAAAGGTATTTTTGAGATTTATAAAAAGAATATAAACCGATTCGCCCTTCCGGCAGCCGATAAAGCTATTGAGCTCTCCCCTCTTTCGTCTGCACAGCAAAATGCATATCTCAATATCATCGAATCTCTCAAAGCCAATCCAATCCATCTTTTGCATGGTGTGACAGGAAGCGGAAAAACAGAGATTTACACACATCTGATTGCACGAACGCTTGAAGCGGGCAAACAGGTTCTTTTTCTTGTACCGGAAATTTCACTGACCACCCAACTTTCAGACAGACTCCGTAAGGTGTTCGGAAAAAGGCTACTCGTATATCATTCAAAATTCTCTGATTCAGAGAGAGTAGATATATGGCGACGTCTTCTCTCAGGACATGAACCTTTAGTAGTATTAGGTGCCCGCTCCTCTGTTTTCCTCCCATTTGCACAACTCGGGTTGGTAATAATAGACGAAGAGCATGAATCCTCTTTCAAACAATTTGATCCGGCGCCAAGGTATAATGCGCGTGATGTGGCTCTGATGCTTGCACGTATGCATGGAGCCTTATCCCTTCTTGGCTCTGCAACCCCCGCTGTGGAAACATATTATAAGGCTCTTTCAGGGAAGTACGGTTTGACAGTATTATCTGAAAGATTTGAAGGCGCATTGCTTCCGGATGTAGAGATCATAGACATGAAGGAGATGAGGAAGAAAAAGGAGGTTAAAGGTATTCTTTCATCTCCTCTCAGAAAAAGGATAATTGACACGCTGACAAACCATAAGCAAGCCATTATGTTCCAAAACAGACGTGGGTTTGCTCCTGTCGTAGTGTGCGATCAATGCGGCTGGTCGCCGAAATGCCGAAACTGTGATGTCTCCTTGGTGTATCATAAAAATTCTCAACTCCTGAGATGTCATTATTGTGGCTTTACTCAGATGTTGCCAAAACTTTGTCCGGCTTGTGGACAAAACGGAATACGCATTTTCGGATACGGAACTGAAAGAATTGCTGAAGAGCTTCACGAAGAGTTTGAGGGCTACAGGGTTGCCAGAATGGATCTTGACACAACCAGAAATAAAGATGCTTATCAGGAAATTATTGAGGAGTTTGCTCGTCATGAGACTGATATCCTTGTAGGCACTCAAATGGTCTCCAAAGGTCTGGATTTCGGCGATGTGACTGTGGTTGGTGTTCTGAATGCTGATACCCTTCTGAATTTCCCTGATTTCAGAAGTAACGAAAGGGCATTCAATATGCTGGAGCAGGTGGCAGGGCGTGCCGGAAGACGACAGGAAAAGGGGACTGTATTGATTCAGACGGTTAAGCCTGAACATGAAATTCTTCAATACGTCAGGAATCACGATTATCAGGCTTACTATGAACATGAAATAAAGGACAGACAAAAATTCGGTTATCCCCCATTTACCAAAATAATAAACGTATATCTCAAAAACAGAGATGCTCTCAGCTGTGACCGTGCGGCGGTGGCACTGACATTAGAATTGCGTAAAATTTTCGGGAATCGTGTGCTTGGTCCCGAAAAGCCTTTCGTATCACGTATTGCTACATTCTATCTGCAATCAATAATGTTAAAAATAGAGTCAGGAG
>JAIDPA010000195.1 GCA_029062985.1 Muribaculaceae bacterium | reverse complement strand
GTACTGACAATGGCAGAGGAGAGCTGCAAGCGTCTGCATACTGACTACATTGACATCTACTGGATTCATAATCCCGCCGATGTGGAAAGATGGACTCCGGGGCTTATCGCGCTTCTGAAATCTGGTATGGTGAAGCGTGTGGGTGTCTCCAACCATAATCTTTCTCAGATTAAACGTGCAGATGAGATTCTTCGTGCGGAAGGTTTTCGTGTATCGGCAGTCCAGAACCACTTCAGCCTGTTGTATCGTTCATCTGAAAAAGCCGGAATTCTTGACTACTGTAAAGAAAACGATATTGACTTCTTTGCCTACATGACCCTCGAACAGGGTGCACTCAGCGGAAAATACGGCACATCCAATCCTATGCCGGAGGGCAGTCAGAGGGCAATGACCTACAATTCGATACTTCCGAAGCTTGATACTCTTATTGCCGAAATGAGGAAAATCGGTGAGGCTCACAATGCATCTGTATCACAGATTGCTATCGCATACGCCATAAATAAGGGAACATATCCCATCGTCGGTGCAACAAAGCCCCGTCATGTGGAGGAGGCGGCTTCTGCTGCAAAGATTAAGCTATCGGAAGATGAGATTGAAACCCTCGAGACTCTTGCTGCGGCAACAGGTGTAGATACAAAAGGTTCCTGGGAAAATCCTATGGCATGAAAAAATTTGTTTCTGTATGAGTATCCGGCAGAAACGACCCGCGCGGTTCTCAATATACTATCCGTTTGTCCCGACACTGATTCTGGAAAAGGTCGCTGCAAAGGTAAAGAATGAAATTACCCGGGATGAAGAACTCAGTCAATATGCCGAAAACATCATCCGAAACAATGCAATGAAATTATTTAAAATCGAAGAATGATTATGGCAAAAAAAGTAAATTTTGGCTCTAAATTAGCACTTTATCCCACACCCGTCACCGTAATAGGAGCAGATGTGAACGGAAAAGTAAACTGGATGGAACTTTCTCACATTGGAATAGTCAGTCATGACCGTGTGCTCGTCAGCATGGCGAAGGCTCATTATACCACTCCTGCTCTCGGCATAGGAAAACGCTTTTCACTCAATCTTGTAAGTCCTGAAATGCTTGAGAAAGTTGACTATGTGGGCAGTGTGGATGGAGATAAGGAAGATAAGTCGGAGGTGTTCGTGTATCATCGCGGAGAGGCAGGTACTCCCGTCATAGACGAGGCTCCGCTTACAATGGAACTGGAAATTGTCGATATTTATGAATGCAACGGTTTCAACAACTTCATCTGTTCAATAGCAAATACCTACGTCAACGAAGATAATCTTGACGAAAACGGCAAAATCGACTATAATAAAATGCATACCGTGCTGTTTGAGTTCCCGACATATTCCTATATCCTTTCGGGCGATGTTATAGGTAAATGCCGCAAGATGCATGAAAACTGGAGTAAAAAGGATTGAATATGATTCGATCACTTAAATTTTTCTTGACTGTCGCCACGGTTCTGATATTTTTCAGCGCCTGTGGCGATCGCCATTCTTCGGAAGTTAATTCTAATGATATCAGTATGTGTGAGAAAATACCTATGCAGTCAGACGGAATAGTCCGTTTGTCAAAGATTCAGGTTAATCCTGACTTTATTGATGAGTATATGAAGTATGCTGTTGAGGTGGGAACCACATCACTTGAGACAGAGCCGGGAGTCCTGACGATGTATGCCGTTGCAGATAAGGAAAATCCTTGTAATATTACAATTCTGGAGACTTACGCAAGTCAGGAAGCTTATAAAAGTCATATAGCTTCTGAACATTTCCAAAAATACAAGCAAGGAACTCTCCACATGGTAGACTCGCTCCTGCTTGATGATGTCACCCCACTAAATCCTGATAACAGACTAATCAATATTATCAAGGAATGAATGTTGAAGATTTTCGAAATTATTGCCTCTCGATGAGAGGGGCTGAAGAGAAGGCGCCTTGGACTGAAACTCAATACAAGGATCTTATCACCTTTTCCATTGCCGGAAAATGGTTTTCTCTATTTGATCCGATAAATAGATATACTA
>JAIDPA010000194.1 GCA_029062985.1 Muribaculaceae bacterium | reverse complement strand
GAACACTACATAAAAACCATACTGCAGGACAGTGGCTAATCCGCCGACGAGACCGAAGCGGATAATTTCAGAGAATCTCCCGTTGCCGTTTATGAGTTTTTTTAAATCCATAAAAATTTATTCTTCCTGGTGGTCTTTTTCCCAGATACTGTTTATTTCTTCAATATAATCAAGGATTTGTTCTCTTCCGCTTCCTTTCTCAGCCGAGGAGACAAAGATTGGAGGAAGTTCTTCCCATCCCTTGAGCAATTCCTTCTTATAGGCTTCCACCTTGGCGAGTCCGGCATTGGGTCCGAGTTTATCTGCCTTGGTGAAGACTATTGCGAATGGCACGCCGTTCTCACCGAGCCAGTTAAGAAACTCCATATCGATTTTCTGAGGTTCATGCCGGATATCGATAAGAACAAATAGGAGCGCCATCTGCGGACGGTGCAGTATATAATCCTCAATCATGACGCGAAAATCTTCTCGTTGCGACTTTCCTCTTGCGGCATAACCGTAGCCGGGGAGGTCAACGATATAAAACTCTCCATCATTAATCTTGAAATGATTTATAAGAAGAGTTTTTCCCGGTTTCTGAGAAGTCTTAGCCAATCCTTTCCGCTTTGTGAGCATATTGATGAGAGAGGATTTGCCGACGTTGGAACGCCCTATGAAAGCATATTCCGGCACATTTGTTGCAGGACATTGCTTTGCAGCGGGGCTGCTTATTTCGTAAGCTGCTTTCTTTATTTCCATAAGTGCAAAGTTAATAATTTTTAACGTATCATCAAAACATTCTTGGATAATGTTTTGATGCTTCCATATATTAACTAAGGATTTAGGGCGTCAGATAGTTCATTTGCCACTCTTTTACACGACCAGTGAATGAACAATGCGGAGGGCATCGTTGGCACGCTGACTGTCAACAAGGAGGGTAAGAGTCGAATCAGACATACCGTCGGAAAATGCCTCTACTGCAATTCCTCCGCGCATAAGCGAATTGCGTATCCTTGCTCCAAGCCTCGGCTGGGACTTCAGATTTTCTCCGACCACTGCCACAGTTGACAACCCTCCTTTAATAGAGGGAGCAAGCAGAGGGTGAGAAGGTATCTCCGGAGCAAATTCAGATAATAATATGGCGCGAGCCTTCTCCTCATCATCAGCTGCTACTGCAAAGTTGAGTGCGGCATTTGCCGAGACGGTCATCGGATAAATCTTGACTCCCTGTCGGGCAAGAGCATTAAGTGCCCTTGATTCCGGATTTGATACAGAAGAATATGAGCCGATAGAGAAAAGAGGAGTTGACCTAAGCACAGACACACCCTTTATTGAAAATCCGGAATCCATTCTGGAATCAGAGACAAGCGTACCCGGGGCGGTAGGGTTAAATGTATTGAGGATTTTTATCGGGATATTTTTATGGAATACGGGATAAATTGTCGGAGGATAGATCACTTTGGCTCCGAACGTGCAGAGTTCCATGCTTTCTACAAATGACATCCGGGGTACGACCTCCGCTTCCGGAATGATGCGGGGATCGGCAGTCATGAATCCATCGACGTCCGTCCATATTTCAAGTAAATCCGCATCCAGCGCCGCTGCAATCAGTGCCGCCGTAAAATCGCTCCCCCCTCTGCCGAGATTTGTGATATTTCCTGTCTTGCGGTCAGTGGATATGAAGCCGGGGACTATTGCCTTATCAAATGGAACCGAGAATTTTTCTTTGATAAGAGAGGTGGTAAGCTTCTGATCGGCTATGTTTTTGCCGAACCATTCTTCAGTCTTAATAAAATCGAGCGAATCAAAACGTTTACCACCATCAATCATGAAAGCGACGATAATCGACGAAATTCTCTCGCCGAAACTCACCACCATGTCAAGAGTCTGCTGAGGGAGATGACGAATGAGGCTTATGCCGTCAAAGAGTCGGCTGAGGTCATTGAGAAGACCACCGACCAGTCTCAGAGCCTCATCACGTTTCCCTTCATCAATAACACGCGAGATAATATTGAAGTGGCGGAAGGAGATTGCCTGCATATCGTCACGGTAGGAGGGGTCGTCGTGAGATGCCTTTCCGGCAGTTGCGATCAGCTTGTCAGTCAGCCCACCGAGTGCGGAAACAACGACCACAGCCGGTTCTGGAATTGCTTCAACAATTTTTTTAACGTTGGTCAGGCTTTCAACCGTACCCACCGATGTGCCACCAAATTTTAGTACTTTCATGATATTGTCATTCCGTCAAGGAATAATACGGATTAAACCAATAAAAAACAATTTAAGATTGTTAATAAAATATATACCCGTAATATTTATCTTCGTTTTCAGAGTGAAAACCGAAATTAATAAGGGGGGAAATATATTTAAACATATCGATATGGATTTAAACAATCTTCTATATAATCAAAGACATGACATCTTGCCGCAAAGGGGGAGTCTGCTGATAGCTGATCCGATGATGGAAGAATTATATTTCAAACGCTCCGTAGTGATGATTCTCGACGATGACACTATAGAGGGTGGACAGCTCGGACTCACTTTGAATAAGGCAACCAATCTCACTCTCCATGACATAACACCGGGATGGAAAAAAGGGTTTGAGGTGCCCATATATTGCGGTGGTCCCGTGGATATGGGGCGTCTTTTCCTTCTTCATACCTTAGGAGATATCTTCCGCAACAGCACTGAGGTATCCGACGGTATCTATATAGGTGGGGATTTCAACGATATAATAGATTATATCGAAGGAGGAGAAAAGATTGAAGGTAAGTTGCGTTTCTTCCTCGGATACAGCGGCTGGAGCGCCGGACAGCTTGCAGGGGAAATTGACAGCCACACATGGGCTGTCAATACTTCGCCTGTGTCGAAGGGTCTTCTGCAAGGGGAAGAAAATGAATTCTGGCGCCGTGAGGTCGAGAATCTCGGAGAGGCTTACAGAAGCTGGCTTATGGTGCCACAGAATCCTGCCTACAATTGACAGTGTCAGCTGAAAAAGAATCCGTGATTTCAGATTTTCTTTGTCAGGATAAGCATGTCTGTGAATTTTCCGTCAGGAGTGCTGAGCCATTCCTCAAAAGTTCCGCTCAACTTGTATCCGAGTTCTGTGAAAAGATTTACAGCCTTGGGGTGGCCAGCCTCAACTTTCGCTCCTAACTGATGAAGATGAAGAGTGTTGTGGGCATAGTCCTCTATAAGGCGGATAGTCTCCTTTGCATAACCTTTATTACTGAATTCCCTACAGATATAAATTCCGATGAAAGCACGGAGATGTCTTGATGAAACATCATAAAGGTCGACGATACCGACCAGATTATTATTTCCTTCTTCCGTAATGACAAGACGGAGTTGACCTGCCGAGAAAGGATCGGCATCATACGTCAGGGCATATTCACGAAGCACTTTTCTTGAGAGAGGTGCGATTGTGTCGCTATAGCGCCATGCCTCATGATCGTTTTCCACCTCATAAAGGAAGTCGGCATCTGACGGCTCGAGGGCACGGAGATGCAAGCGTTTTGAGTGTAGCATATTATATTTGATTTAATTTTTAGGAATTATGAGGAGGAGGATCAAGAATCGTTATTTCTTTGGAGAGAAAGTATCGGAGAAGAGCACTCTGTTCTGAATAGACTTTCCGAGGGTCAGTTCATCGGTATATTCCAGTTCGTTGCCAATGCTCAGTCCTCGTGCAAGCATGGTGATCTTTACAGGGAATGCCGACAGCTTACGATAAATGTAATAGTTGGTGGTGTCTCCTTCAATGGTAGGATTCAAGGCGAGTATCACCTCTTTTATTCCATCTGTCTGCACTCTGCTCACCAGACTTTCGATTTCAAGGTCGGAAGGACTGATTCCGTCAAGAGGAGAGATTACGCCTCCGAGCACATGATAAAGACCCGAATGCTGATGTGTAGATTCAATCGTTATGACATCCTTCACATTCTCAACTACACAGACTACGGATGAATCTCTGCGGGAATCATTGCATATAGGGCAGACTTCCTTTTCGCTGATGTTATGGCATTTCGAACAATAACAAATATTCTTCCGCATATTTATTATTGATTCCCCCAAAGCGACTGCCTCATTTTCCTCGCGGCGCAGAAGATGCAATGCAAGCCTGAGTGCGGTCTTTCTCCCTATGCCGGGGAGTTTGGAGAGTTCAGCAACAGTATTCTCAAGAAGAGTGGAATTGAAAGATTGAATCATGCTACAAAATTACAAATTCTATTTCCAAAAAACAATTTATTGCAATTTTTTTGTGATTGAATGCGGAGATGGGGAGAAGCTATCAATTCCGGTGCGCGAAAAGAGTTGTGAAATCCGTCATAAATTATTAGATTTGCACACACTAAGGAAAGAAACTGAAAAATGATTGATTATGTAAAAGGTGGGCTTGCTGAATTAACGCCCACAGCGGCAGTGGTTGATTGCAACGGTGTCGGATATGAAGTCAATATCAGTCTGATGGACTATGCCGAACTGAACGGAACTGCCGGTAAGGAGGAGGTAAAGCTTTATGTGCATGAGGCTATACGTGAAGATGCCCATCTTCTTTACGGTTTCCTGACAAAGCGAAGCAGGGAATTGTTCAGGCTGCTGATAGGAGTGAGCGGAGTTGGACCCAACACCGCACGCCTAATTCTCTCGTCGCTGACTGTCGATCAGCTTGAGACGGCAATAGCTTCCGGGCAGGACTCAGCTCTTAAAGCCGTAAAAGGGATTGGCGGCAAGACTGCACAGCGAATCATAGTAGACCTTAAGGATAAAATAAAAACCGCAGGATTGGCGTTAAATGAGAGTGCACCAGTGGCGGGCGAGGCTTATGATGATTCCATGGCAGCACTTGTAATGCTTGGGTTTACAGCTCAGCAGAGTCAGAAAGTATTGAAGAAAATATTCACGGGCGACCCCACCCTGAGCACGGAAAAAGCAATCAAGCTTGCTTTGAAGATGCTCTGAGATGATATTCCGGAAAAGAAACTTGCTAACCATAACACGGCGATTGTCAGTGCCATTACTGGTGCTGACCGCTTGTGTGTTTTCATTAGCTCAATACCGGAAAACGGAACTCACACCTCCACCGCCCCCTCCGGAGTATCTTCCTGATACGAATATTCCGGACAGTGTTATTCTTCCTTCTCCGGTTCAGACCACCATACCACGCAATTATGCCGACTATATGGGGAGGGAATACGTGGCAGACCTCACGACCCCTTCCAATATCCGCACGGAGGTTGAATATGATCCGGAGAGCAGCATGTATTATATCCATACTCTCTTAGGAGATAAGGATATCGTTACTCCTTACGCTATGTCGGGAGAGGAGTATAACAGGATGCTGACTCGTCAAGAATTGCAAGGTTATTTCCGGCAGCGCAATTCGGAGGAGGTCTTGGAGAAGAAAAAAAATCCCTTTGACATTCTTGACATGAATTTCAGCATCGGTCCGCTTGAAAAGATATTCGGACCGGGAGGGGTGAGACTGACGACACAGGGATCACTTCAGATGTCAATGGGGATTAAAAGCAATAAGACTGACAACCCGGCGCTTTCAATGAGCGCAAGGAGGAAGACTTATTTCAGTTTCGACCAGAAAATACAGGCTACGGTGGCGGCATCAGTAGGCGACCGTCTGAAATTCAATATGGGTTATAACACAGACGCCACCTTTGATTTCGACTCCAAAAACCTGAAACTTAATTATGAAGGAAAGGAAGACGACATAATAAAGAGTATTGAGGCAGGCGATGTCAGTATGACCACCGGCTCAACCTTGATTAAGGGAGGGACTTCGCTTTTCGGTGTTAAAACAAAACTTCAGTTCGGAAAACTCACCCTGACAGGCTTATTAAGTCAGCAGAACAGTGAATCGAAAACGGTCACGGCGCAGGGTGGGGCACAAACCACATCTTTCTCAATAAAGGCTGATGCCTATGATGCAAACCGTCATTTTTTTCTCGCTCAGTATTTCTATGATAATTATGATACATTTGCACAGCGTCTTCCTCATGTCTCTTCCGGAATTAATATCACACGTATAGAAGTCTGGATCACCAACAAGAACGGACGCTATGATGAATCGCGCAATTTTGTCGGTTTTCAGGACCTTGGAGAGAACCGCAGACTTGCCGGCGACTATTGGACACCCAATATGTCGCAGGAAGTGCCCTCAAATCAATCCAACAATCTTCTTGAAGTCATAAAGGAGGAATATCCTGAAGCAAGGGATATAAATAAAGTGACACAGGTGCTTGCTCCGCTACAGGCTTACGGCATCACGGGCGGAAGAGATTTTGAGAAGGTCGAGAGTGCGCGTCTGTTGCAGTCGTCAGAATATACACTCAACTCTACATTAGGATATATCTCGCTCAAATCTGCATTGAGTTCGGATGAGGTGTTGGGGGTGGCTTACGAATATACTTATCAAGGAAAGGTCTATCAGGTCGGTGAGTTTTCAAGCGACGTTACAACCACCAGCCAGAGTCTATATCTGAAAATGCTGCGCGGCACTACAATCTCGCCGGAACTTCCGATGTGGAAACTGATGATGAAAAACGTTTATTCACTCGGAGCCTATCAGCTGCAACAGAAAAACTTCAAACTCAATATAAAATATCTGAGCGACACACTCGGCACGGAGATAAACTATCTCCCGGTAGGAATGATAGCGGATATCCCGCTTCTTCAGGTGATGAATCTCGACCGTCTTGATTCAAATCAGGAATCTAACTCAGACGGTTTCTTCGACTATGTGGAGGGATACACGGTTCAGCCTACGACAGGAAAAATCATTTTCCCCGTTGCCGAACCCTTTGGTGCTCATCTTGAAAAAAAGATAGGAAACCCTGCTCTTGCGGCTCCATACGTTTACAAGGAGCTTTATGATTCAACTCTTGTAGTAGCCCGCCAGTTTGCCGATAAAAACAAATTCTCAATGACAGGCGAATATCAGGCATCCAACGGGGCTCAGATTCGTCTGAATGCCATGAATGTGCCGAGAGGCTCAGTAGTGGTGATGGCTGGGGGTGTGACCCTGACTGAGAATAGCGATTATACTGTGGATTATAACATGGGTATCGTGACGATTACAAATCAGAGTATTATCGACTCCGGGACAAATGTGAGTGTGACTCTGGAAAATCAGTCGCTGTTCAGCATGCAGAGAAAGACTCTGCTCGGACTCGATGCTCAGTATAGGTTCAATAAAGATTTCACACTCGGTGGCACCGTCATGCACTTTTCCGAAAAGTCATTGACCGAAAAGGTGAATATAGGCGATGAGGTGGTCAATAATACTATGTGGGGATTTAATCTCAATTATACAAAAGATTTCCAATGGCTGACCAACCTGCTCAACAAGATACCGACAGTCAATGCCGTAGCCCCCTCATCATTCAGAATAAAGGCCGAATTTGCCCAGCTCTTGCCGGCGCAGCAGAAGACAGGCTCCACAAAGGGCTCCTCTTATATAGATGATTTTGAAAACACCCAGACCGGTATAGATTTGAGAAATCCCTATTCATGGTTCCTGAGCTCAACCCCTTACGACCCTTCTCCGGACGCCCTCTTCCCGGAAGCGGCATTGTCAAATGATGTGGCTTACGGAAAAAACAGGGCTTTGCTTGCATGGAATTATATCGACCGTATGTGGACTCAGAAAAATTCCTCGATGCTTCCGGGGTATCTGAGAAATGATCTCAAGCAGTTGTCAAATCCTTACGTGAGAGAAGTAAGGGTCGAGGAGATATATCCGGGCAGAGACCAGATATATGGCGATGTCAATTACATTCAGACGCTTAACCTTTCGTTTTATCCTCGCGAACGCGGTCCTTACAATCTTGACGCTGAAAATATTGATGAAAACGGAGCGCTCCTTCATCCGGAGAAGCGCTGGGGAGGAATTATGCGCAGGATGGAGAATACGAATTTTGAGAGCTCGAATGTTGAATATATTCAATTCTGGATGCTTGATCCCTTCCTTGATGAAGAAAATAAAAACAGAGAGGGGGGCGACCTTTATTTTAACTTCGGAGAAATAAGCGAGGATATCCTCAAGGACGGAATGAAAAGTTATGAGAACGGTATACCGATTGATGGAAACACTCAGTTTATGACGGAAACCAACTGGGGAAAGGTATCGACACAGAATTCTCTGACTTATGCATTCGAGAATGCAGAGAATGCACGCCCGCTTCAGGATGTCGGCCTTGACGGATTGCCTAATGAAGAGGAATATAATTTTCCCTCATATTCTCAATATATACAGACTCTCAGAAACAGACTCCCCGGTTCTGTGATTTCAGAAATGGAAGATGATCCTTTCTCAGCAATGAATGACCCTGCGGGAGATAACTATCATTTCTACCGTTCACCCTGGTATGACTCGCATCAGACGTCAATTCTCGACCGATATAAGCACTACAACGGTGTGGAACGCAACTCTCTCTCTCCTGATCAGAGTGATAATCCATATTATCAGTCGTCAAGAAGTGTGCCTGACGTGGAAGATATTAATCAGGATAATACCCTCAACGAATATGAGCGCTATTATCAGTATAAAGTGTCAATACGTCCGGAAGATCTTGAAGTGGGTAAAAACTATGTGACTGACAAACGGGAAATGGTAGTCCCCACAAGAGAAGGACATGCCACTACTGTGTGGTATCAATTTAAAATTCCTCTCAGTCAGCCGGAAAAAGTAGTCGGAGGCATCTCAGATTTCTCCACAATCCGTTTTGCCCGTATGTTTATGACCGGTTTCAAGGAAGTGACCCATCTTCGATTTGCTTCGCTGGAACTCGTCAGAGGAGAGTGGCGTGATTATAAATTTAACCTCAACAATCGAAATGATTCTCCCGCAGAGGGAAATCTCGACATGACAATTGTCAATATAGAAGAAAATTATGGCAGAAAACCGGTCAACTACGTTCTTCCTCCGGACGTAACACGTATTCAGGACCCCGGACAGGCACAGGCAACTCAGCTGAATGAGCAGTCGCTACAGATGCAGGTGACAGATCTTCAGCCCGGAGATGCCCGAGGAGCCTATAAAAACACACAGCTTGACCTCCGCATATACCGCCGGATGCAAATGTGGGTCCATGCAGAGGCTTTGGTGGATAATCCAACCGATTTGAAAAACGGAGACCTCTCTCTGTTTATCAGGCTTGGTTCGGACGTGAAAAACAATTACTATGAATATGAAATACCCCTTGAGCTGACTGCTCCCGGAACATACAATAATTACAATTCAAGAGACAGACGCCTTGTCTGGCCAATCTCAAATTGTCTTGATGTAAGTTTTGACGTTTTCACAGATTTGAAGACACAGCGCAACAGAGACAAGAGCAGCGGTAAAGAGGGAGTCGGTTTTGGTGTGGTCTATTCAATGCGCGACCCTTCTAATGACCATAATCTTGTCAGTGTGTTAGGCAACCCGAGTCTGAGCGACGTCCGCGTTATGCTGATTGGAGTGCGCAACCGTTCAAATTCAGTGAAGGACGGAACCGTATGGGTCAACGAACTTCGTGTGACGGATTTCAATGAATCGGGAGGCTGGGCGGCTAACGTCAATGCAAACCTCGCTCTGAGCGATATAGGCATGCTCAATCTGACTTACCACAGGGAGACGGCAGGATTCGGAGGAGTTGACCAGAGTCTGTCGGCGCGTCGCATGGATGATTACCGGCAATATAACGTTGCAGTTCAGGGGGACGTCGGAAGATTGCTGCCGTCGGGCGCCAAGCTTTCTGCCCCGGTGTTCTATTCTCGCTCCAATGAACGTCTCACGCCTAAATATAACCCTCTTGACCAGGACATTCTTCTGAAGGATGCGCTTGACGCTGCGCAAACCAAACATGAAAAAGATTCCATTAAAAGTTTTGCGCTCACGACCAAGACTGTTGAAAGTTTTTCATTGTCGAATCTGAAGTTTAACGTGCAGAGCAAGAATCCCATGCCTTGGGATCCTGCAAACTTTCAGGTGTCTTTCTCTTTCAATAAGCAAAGGAATGCTGACCCCACCACTGAATATCAGAACACATACGATTATAGAGGAAGTTTTCAATATACGTATAGCCCGTACGTAAAACCTTGGAAACCCTTCAGCTTTCTGAAAGGAAAGAGCAGGACAGCCAAATTCTTTAAAGACTGGGGCATCAACTGGATGTTCAATAATCTGACTTTCATGACGAACATGACCCGTTATTATTATGAAGAGCAGAGTCGGAGCGAAGCTGATGTCGATTTTCAGATGCCGGTTCAGGTCAGCAAGAATTTCCTGTGGGACCGTCAGCTGTCACTCACCTGGAATCTGCTCCAATCGCTTAGTCTTTCTTTTGCGAGCAATACAACCGCTCGAATAGAGGAAACGGTAGGAGCGGTCAATAAAAAGCTTTTCCCGGATAAATATCGTGACTGGCGAGACACCGTATGGTCTTCAATAAAGGGGCTCGGCACTCCATGGAACTATAATCAGACTTTTACCGGAACATACAGGGCTCCGTTCAGCAAAATACCCATACTTGACTATCTGAACGGCAATATAAGCTATAGTTCCGTCTATCGCTGGGATAAAGGGGCAACCGTGGATAATCTCTATCTTGGAAATTCCATACAGAATCAGACTGTCTGGAATGCAGACGCACGCCTCAACTTCGAGACTCTTTACAACAAATCAAAATTTCTTCAGGCTGTCAATAAAAGATTCAGCAAGAATCCGGGGCGCAACACCGGCAGCAGACAAGGACGAAAAGAACAGGCTGGAAAGAAATTTGAGCGTGCTATAATGCTAAACGCGGATACATCAACAGTTTTACGTCATAATTTAAATACCAAAAAGATTAAGGTAACGGCTCTCGAAGGAAACCGCACTTTTAAACTTGACTATAAAGTCGTGGATGAAAACTCGATAGAGATTAAGAATAGGGGAGATGCGAGCCTAAAGGTAACTGTGAGGGAAAACACACGACAGACAAAAGATTCGTGGCTGAAGGAAGTTGCCAACTATTCATTGCGATTCTTAATGATGCCCCGTAATCTTTCTTTCAAATGGAGAAATTCTCACTCGTTGAATCTACCTCAATTCGCCCCTAATGTCGGTGACGTATTCGGACAAAGCGGAGCTTACGGACCTCTATCCCCCGGACTTGATTTTGCTTTCGGGTTCTATAATGAAAATTATGTAGACAAAGCTCTTGACCGCGGCTGGCTTCTGACAGGTGATGATATGACCTCGCCGGCAATCTGGAATGAAGGAAAAGAATTTAATTTTGAACTCACCCTTGAACCTTTAAAAGGGTTGAAGGTGGTTCTCACAAGCAATCTGACAGACAATCGCACGCAACAGGTGCAGTTTATGTATGCCGGAATGCCGACGTCGCGCACAGGTTCATACGTGCGCACCCATGTCGCACTGGCATCAGCTATGCGCAACAGTAAAGCTGAAAACGGTTATGCTTCGGAAGCTTTCAGCAAGTTTCTTGAATATATACCCCGGATAGCTTCACGTATTGAGACAGCCTACGGCGGCGTGAATTATCCGGATGGTGGATTCATGGAAGGAAATCCGCTTGCAGGTTCCCCTTATAATCCGGCAGTGGGGACGGTCAGCCCGACAAGCGGCGATGTGCTCGTGCCCGCATTTATAGCTGCCTATAGCGGTTATAATCCGGATAAGATCACACTAAATCATTTTCCGGGGCTGGGGAGTATGCGTCCCAACTGGAGGGTGACTTATGACGGTTTTATCCAGCTTGGAAATATGAAAAAATACTTTAAGGCATTCACACTGAATCATGCCTATCAATGCACCTATTCAGTTGGAAGTTATTCAGGTTTCCTTAATTGGGTAGGCGTGAATGAAAATATGGGATTCCTTCTTGATGAACAGACCAGGCAGCCCATACCTTCATCTCCATATAACTTATCTTCGGTCAGCATCACTGAAAAGTTTGCTCCCCTGATAGGAGTAAATATGACTCTTTTCAATGATATTTCAGTCAATGCGGAATATAGAGACGCGAGAACACTCAACCTTAACTCTTCAGCAGGACAGCTTGTGGAGACTACGAGCAAACAGCTTTCAATAGGCGCTGGATGGAAAATAGCTGACTTCAGAAGGTATCTTAAATTTGGCAGTAAGCAGGGAGGAGCCACCAATGACCTGTCGATGAATCTTGATATTGCTTTGAGCAATAATCAGGCTTTGATCCGTAGAATAGAGACTGCCTATACTCAGGCAACCAACGGGACAAGAACATTCTCAGTTAATTTTATGGCAAGCTATCAGTTCAGTAGGAAAGTAACTATTTCGGCGTTCTTCGATCACCAGGTCAATACCCCTTTGGTATCGAATAACGCTTATCCCACCTCTAATTCAAATTATGGCATAGCAGTCAATGTCTCGCTCGCAAGATAAACCTTTATTTCTTAACCATTCTTATACTTGAGAAAATAAAATTTAAATATCAAAATTAATCTTAATTCAACTAACCGGAGACAGCAAGCGTTATACCAATAAATTGGTAAGCAAATTATCTAACTTAAAAAAATTCCATTATGTTTAAATCTACAATGATTGCCGGTGCCGGCGGTTTTTTAGGCACCTGTCTTCGTTTTCTTTCGGATAAGTTAGGGGCTGCTATCTGCCACCTTTCTTTCCCCTTGGGAACATTTATGGCTAATATGGTCGGGTGTATTATTATTGGTATGCTATACGGTTATCTTAATAAGACGGGACGTCTTAGCAAGACAGCCAATCTTCTTTGGATCACAGGTTTTTGCGGTGGTTTGACCACATTCTCCTCATTTTCCGACGATATGATCTCACTTCTTGAAAAAGGTGACGGCGGAATGTTTGTTTTCTACATGGTAACGAGTCTTGTTTTCGGTATTGCAATGGTAGCCCTTGGCGCTGCATGCATACGTAAGCCTGCTTCAAAAACCCAAAATGCTTAACCCTATAAACTATTTAAAATTATGATTATCGAATATATGCTTATAGCAGGGTTAGGCGGTTTTGCCGGTACCTGCGGACGTTATTTAACCGGTGTAGCCGGAAAGAAACTTTTTGGAGATAAATATCCTGCCGGAACATTTGCAGTCAATGTGCTGGGGTGTTTTATAATCGGTATTTTTGTCGGACTATGGACACGACATGATATGAGCCCGTTGGTTAACGCTCTTCTTATCTCCGGTTTCTGCGGTGGTTTCACGACATTCTCATCCTTCAGTCATGACAGTTTCGCAATGATTCAGAAAGGTGAATGGTGGAAGTTCGTATGCTACATCGTTCCTTCAGTTGCCCTCGGTCTTCTGATGGTATGGCTCGGTATAAAATGTGTAGCCTGATTTGGCAAACGTTTTATTTAGATCATCCTGAAAGAACATAATAGTAACAGCCATTTCCGGTCAGAGCAGACCGGGAATGGCTGTTTTTTAACGCCCTTCAAGTAAAAAAGAACGGTATAGTAACATAAGACATCTGCTTAAAAATAGAAAAAAAGCACAGGGTCCGCATGACTCTGTGCTTTCAGTTTATTTATATGATGAAATATTAATAAAAGGAATATTGATCTCTGAAGTTAAGCAACGATTGTCTTTATTTCCTCTTCGGAAGGAGAAACGCTTACAAGGTTGCCAAAAGGATCAATAAGGAAAGATCGATTACCGGTAGCTATCTGAAAATCTTCAGCAGTCTGAGAAGTAATGTCAGAGGCGTCTAAAGAAATAGCTGAAAAAGGAATGCCGTCAGCTTTCATAATCTCATTTGAGAGAGAAGAATCAGCATCAGTGCAGATACCGATGAATTTTACTTTTGATTGAGGCAAAGAATCGGCAAACTTAGAGAGCTTCATATTTGCCATACGGGAATCAGGGTCGTCAGCCGACCAGAAATTCACGATTACATATTTACCCTCAGCATCCGCAAGGGATTTAGATTTATTAGAGAGAGAGAGGGCAGGAGCTTCTTTTCCAATTTCGAGAGAATGATTCCCGGCAGGAATAGAAGAAGAAAGAAAAGCGGCGAACACTAATGAAATAAAAAAATACTTTGTTTTCACAATAACGTAATTTCGTTATACATTTGTCACCCTGCATCAATCGCGATGCCTCTCACGGATGACGATTACTAAACTCGGGAAAACAGGATTGCCGGTCCTGTTAAGATTGTCACGAAAAAGAGGGGTTGTCAAGCCCTCATGGGTTGTCACGAAATAACGAGGGATTGTCAGACCCTCAAAGATTGTCACGAAAGGGAACAATTGCTACGGAAATAGAGCCGTTCCCGATGCCAAAAATATAATAAATGTTATTGGCTTATGTTTAAAAAACGTGTTTTAAAACATATTATTGTGCTCTAATCCGCTAAATACGTAAATTTTTTTTAAATAATTTTATTAAAAAGAGTCGTGTCTTAACACACGACTCTTTTCTATCCGGGATTTTGGTATATTATTTTCCGTTCTTGAACACAAGCTCATCGCCTTCGCGGTCAATGATGATAGGATTCTCACGATCCACTTTCTGAGCAAGTATATCCTTAGAAAGCTGGTTGAGCACCATTCTCTGAATTGTACGTTTCACAGGACGTGCGCCAAATTCAGGATCATAACCGTCTTCAGCAAGAAGTTCGAGTGCTTCTTTTGTAACTTTCAGAGTTATGCCGTTAGAGGCAAGCATTTTCTGTACGCTCTTCACCTGAAGCTCAACAATCTCGAGAATTTCCTTCTTATCAAGAGGTGTGAACATCACAGTCTCATCGATACGGTTGAGGAATTCAGGACGAATGATCTGTTTCAGACGATCCATGACATCCATCTTGGTCGTTGAAATGATTTCCTCTTTTTCATCCTCCTTTTTATCGGAGAAGCCCTTGAATTTTTCACGGATTATATCAGAACCCATGTTTGAGGTCATGATGATAATCGTATTCTTGAAGTTGATGAAACGACCCTTGTTATCTGTCAGTCTACCATCATCAAGCACCTGAAGAAGGATATTGAATACGTCAGGATTTGCCTTCTCAATCTCATCAAAAAGAACCACTGAATAAGGTTTACGACGGACAGCTTCTGTCAGCTGGCCACCCTCTTCATAACCGACGTATCCCGGAGGCGCTCCGACAAGACGGGAGACGGAGTGTTTCTCCATATATTCCGACATATCGATACGTGTCATCATATCTTCATCGTCAAACAGGTATTCAGCCAGAGCCTTGGCAAGCTCGGTCTTACCGACACCGGTCGTACCCAAGAAAATGAACGAACCGATAGGACGACGCGGGTCATTAAGTCCGGCACGTGAACGGCGCACTGCGTCAGACACCGCACGAATTGCATCTTCCTGACCGACTACACGCTTATGAAGCTCTTCTTCAAGATGGAGAAGTTTTTCCTTCTCGCTCTGAGCCATCTTCTTGACCGGTATGCCTGTCCAGCGGCTTACCACCTCGGCAATATCTTCGGCATCGACTTCTTCTTTAATCATGGCGCCTTCACCCTGCAGAGCTTTCAGACGTTCCTGAGTAGCCTTGTTTTCATCCTCCTTCTGCTTGATTTTGGAGTATTCAATTTCAGCTACCTTGGCATAATCGCCCTCACGCTTTGCCATCTCGGCTTCATGCTTTAGGTGTTCGATATCAATCTTATTCTGCTGAATCT
>JAIDPA010000193.1 GCA_029062985.1 Muribaculaceae bacterium | reverse complement strand
ACCTCGTTGCAACATGTAGGGAACTTTCAATCTCGGAGTCTGAAATCGAGCTGCTGTTCTGCCGGATGGCTTTTAATGTTATGACCAACAACACTGACGACCATAATAAAAACTTCTCGTTCCTTCTTGAAGAAAATGGTAAGTGGCGACTGGCTCCGGCATACGATATGACTTTCATTTTCAACACAAACGGAACCGGTCCTAATATCGAGAGAAGATTGAGCATCGGAGGCAAGACAAGCGAGATTACAAAAGCTGACTTACTGGATTTCGCAAAACAAAACGATATTAAGAATGCCAATGCGATGATAAACCGAGTTGCAGATGCCATCAAGGATTTCAGCCGATACGCGACCGAATATGGTATCCGTCAACCGTGGCGCAGCATCATTCAGAAAACACTAACTGAAAACCTCATTACATTCGGTTATCAAGATAAAGAGGAGTATACCAATCCATCGTTCAATGATACATTTGGAAGAGCCATTGACTATCTCTCCCTCTCTGTTAATTCCAAGGGGCATATCGAGGTCGCTGCCCTAATCAATGGGAAGCGTCGCCGAAAATTCATTCGACCGAATATGGAAATCTATTCCGACCTGAGGAAGCAAGACATTCTCAATCTGCCTCTCCAAGATAAAAGCCGATTAGTGGAAACTCTTTTCCCTTTAGTATAAATTGATATAAGTCCGGCAGATTATTTTTGCCGATTTCTTTAGAAATAATTAGGACTATAGCCTACCCCCGACGATTTTTTCCAAGAGGTCAAAAAGGTGACTCATTGCACCGGAGCGGAACCCGTGGATATACATCATCACGGGGAGAGGGGACTGTACGTTATTTTACCAACCTTCATGTGTTACGTTGTTAATCAGGTTATCTTTACCTAAGAAATGACTCTTTCCAAGCCAGGATGCCTCCGAGCAGATTAGAGACGTCATAGCCCTGGCTGGCAAGCTGACGGGCTGCCTCAGCCGAACGTTTTCCACTTCTGCAATATACCGCCACGGGGCGTGCCTTATCTAATGATTTCGTAGCTTCAGCAAGAAAATCTTTATCAAAAACATCAATGTTGATAGCCCCGGGAATATGACCTTCTGCATATTCTTCGGGTGTGCGCACATCAAGCAACTGGACATTCTTGTCGTTCAAAAGTTGCGCAAACTGAGCGACATTCATATCTGCATAATTCTTATCCTCTGCCCTACTTCCCATATTGACACCAAACATAATCAGTAAAATTAAAATTAGTTTTTTCATATATTCAAAATAAGAATTTTTATCCCATTCCACTACATGATTTGGGCGTTTACAAAATTATAAAAAAGGCGTTAATGATGCAAGGGGTTTTGGGGAATCGGGTCATTGGGGGATTGGGTGAAAGCTTGAAT
>JAIDPA010000192.1 GCA_029062985.1 Muribaculaceae bacterium | reverse complement strand
ATACCTATCGACGTGATGGAAGCCACCTTCAAAATCGGCAATCCCAGGGCTTATAATATGATAGTCTTAGGAGCCCTTCTTGAAGCCATGGAATATAAGCTTCCTATGGAAAATGTAGCCAAGGGACTCAAAAAATCTCTACCCGAACGTCATCACCATCTCATTCCACTCAACCGAGATGCCATCGAAATCGGACGCTCACTGATTAGCTCTGAAAATTGAAAATTGTAATAGTTTATTACTCCACAGAGCGGCGACAAAAAGCAATCGGTATCATTAATTTTCAAATTACAATTTAAATAAATATGCGCGACAGATTTTTTCGTCTGTCGCGCTGCTTATTTTTATGAAAAGTTAAAAAAGAAATCCCGCTGAACTTATTAATTACATGAGGGGTTATAAAGAAGGATGTGATGGAGAGGAAAGACTCTTTTCCTTTATATCAACTTCCCATTATCTCACATGTGCAATTAATCAGAAACTATTTAAGAATGCCTCTTGAAAGAGGCCGTTCAGACGTCATAGGAATCACCTTTTCGTAACCTTGATGTTGCGGAGGAGTCCGGAATCAAACCCGGCTCCTCCGCTTTTTTTACACACATACCTGTCAATAACTTGTAGAAAACTTGAAGAAAAGGGGTAGAAAAGCCGTTAAAAAGGGGTAGAAAACTGATTGATAACTATTATCATAATCATTTGCTTTTCATAAAAATGTGTTGAGAGAGGGGGAGTTACGCATATTTTAACATTCTGCCTGATAGTTACTGAAAGTTATCTTCATCATAATCTACATCTGAAAGGGGGTTTTTCTACAGGTTTTACATTTATGATCCATATAAATTTATTAACTTTGCAGTTATTGACAGGGTGTAGATAAGCAGCATAAAAAAATGAGAATCAAATATACCCCCTGTAGATAATATGACAATAAATGCCTTTCAGAATTCAATAACTCATATTTCCAAATTTTCAGGCGAAAAGTTATTGTAGGTTATTGACAGGGTTTATTGTTGTTGATTAAAATTTTTTATAGATTTAAATATTTATTAAATAATAATCAAAAATGAATTCCACCGAAAGCACCCTCTCTCCCGAGACATTGAAAGAGGAAATAGCCCGTCTGAAGAAAGAGAAAAACGCCTTGATAATGGCACACTATTACCAGCGTGATGAAATTCAGGAAATCGCCGACTTCATAGGAGACTCCCTCGCGCTTGCCCGCCAGGCGGCTAAAACGGATGCTGATGTGATAGTGATGTGCGGCGTCCACTTCATGGGGGAAACTGCAAAGATTCTCTGTCCCGGCAAGACGGTCATAGTGCCCGATGCGGCTGCAGGATGCTCGCTGGCTGACAGCTGCAATCCGGAGGAGTTTGCAAAGTTTGTCGAAGAACATCCCGGATATACGGTGGTCAGCTACGTCAATACCTCCGCAGCTGTGAAATCTCATACGGATATTGTCGTGACTTCAGGAAACGCACGTAAGATAATTGAGATGCTGCCGGAGGATGAGAAGATAATATTCGGACCTGATCATAATTTAGGAGAATATATAAACAGCGTCACGGGGCGGAATATGCTTCTATGGAACGGCGCCTGCCATGTCCATGACCGTTTCTCCCTGGAGAAGATTGCCGAGATGAAGCGTCAGCATCCTCAGGCAAAGATTCTGGTGCATCCCGAGTGCCGGCGTCCTTTGCAGCTGATAGCTGACAAGGTCGGAAGCACTGCGGCGCTTCTTGAATTCGCTCAGAAGGATGACACTCCGGAATATATAGTGGTCACCGAAAGCGGTATTCTTTTCGAGATGCGTAAAAAGTGTCCTCAGAAGACATTTCTTCCGGCTCCGGCGGAGGATGCGGAGTGCCAGTGCAACGAATGTGACTACATGAAGATGAATACCCTTAAAAAGGTATATGAGGCATTGCGCGACGGAAAACCTGAAATCACTGTCGACGCAGACGTCGCGGAGAAAGCTCTCCGCCCCATTGTGAGGATGCTTGAGATGTCGGAATAATGGAGGAGCGCGGAAAGAAGAATATTATAGAACTGACAAACTGCTCTGTCAGGGAATATAAGGAACTTGAGAAACGCCCTGTCGCTCTGATGGCGGATAATGTCCGCTCGATGTATAATATAGGAGCGATGTTCCGCACAGCTGACGCTTTCCTTATAAAGGAGATGATTCTTGCCGGAATTTCGGGGTGTCCGCCTCACCCCGAACTGACGAAAACAGCTCTCGGAGCTGAGGAGAGTGTCGCCTGGCGCCATGTGGATGACGGTGTAGCTGAAGCACGGAGAATGCAGGCTGAGGGATGGAAGGTGTGTGTGCTTGAGCAGGCTCACAATTCTCTGCCTTTAGGAGAGTTTTCTCCACAGGAAGGGGAGAGGTATCTTCTGGTGGTTGGAAATGAAGTCAGCGGAGTTGACCAGAGGATTGTTGATCTCGCCGATGTGGTTCTTGAAATTCCGCAGGGAGGAGTGAAGCATTCCCTGAATGTTTCTGTCAGTGCCGGTATAGCACTCTGGCAAATGATTCGATGATTTTCCTTCCTCCGATGTAGGAAAGGAGGATTGCAAGTTTATTTTTAAGTCTTACAGAAGGGTTGCGCAGAGCCTCTCCGCGCAACTCTTTTATTTTATTCCAGCAGGTGTCGGCTAATAGCATTGCTTTAAATTCTTCAGATTCTTTTCCGGCATTTTTCTCATCACTTAGGGAGGGGTAATTTGCAGCAATGAGGGTCAGGATATTGAAGCAGGCACTTAATTGTCTTGATCGGGCAGCCCGGGTGAGAGCCGGATATTTCTCTTCCATAAAGAGAGTGAGTCTCTGAGTGACTTCAATCACGTCGCCTCTGCGCAATGAGAATGTATGGATGAAACTTGCCGGATGTTGCCTGTATAGATAGACTGGATTTGAGAGACTGATAATTTTATCGGTGTCTAAAAAAACTATGGGAATAATGTCGAGGTCTTCATACCATGTCCCGGGACGGAAATGTAAGTTGTCCCACAGTCGACGCGAAAATAATTTGCCGCAGGGTGAGTTGTTAATATCCTTCTGATAGAGCATTCTCCTGACAGCCTCCTCTGACGTGTATATTCGGAAAGAGTTATCTTTATTGTTTGTTGCCGTAGTTTTAGAAAAAGAATTCGTAAATTCCAGTATCCTTCCGCAAACAATATCGGCATCATATTTTTCAGCTTTTTCAATCAACACTTCAAGTGCTGTCGGAGTCAGACGGTCGTCTGCATCCAGAAAGGTAATGTATGCCCCTTTAGAATTTGAAATTCCGGTGTTTCTGGCTCCGGAAAGACCGGAATTTTCCTGACGAATCATTCTTACCTTTTCTGATTTTTCTGCCGCCTCCTTGCAAATGCATGAGGAGCCGTCAGCCGACCCGTCGTCAACGAGAATAAGTTCCCAGTCGTGATATGTCTGCATGAATACGGAATCGATGGCTTCCTGCAGATATTCCTCTGCATTATATACCGGCACAATGACTGAAACCATGATTTAGGCTTTAGGTGGTAGGCTGTAGGCATTAGCTGTAGGCTCGGGGAGGGTGCTTCAAGCCTATTCATCTCCTTACTACCCCGGGAACTTCGGAGAATGTTCCCTCCCCAGATAGCCTAACGCCTACAGCCTAATGCCTAAATAACGCCTTACACAGTCAGAATTTCCTTTTCTTTAGCGGCGAATATCTCGTCGATTTTCTTCATGTATTTGTCATGGAGTTTCTGCACGTCGTTTTCAGCATCCTTCTCCACGTCTTCGCTGAGTCCCTTCTTGATTTCTTTCTTAAGACCGTCAATTGCCTCACGACGCGCATTACGCACTGACACCTTGGCATTCTCAGCCTCAGCCTTACTTTGCTTTACGAGCTGCTTGCGTCGGTCTTCTGTCAGAGGAGGAATAGATAGGCGGATCACTTCACCATTATTCTCAGGCATCACGCCAAGTTCAGAATTTATGATAGCCTTCTCTATCTCCTTGAACATTGCCTTTTCCCAGGGAGTGATTGCAATTGTGCGGGCATCGGGCACTGAGACGTTAGCTACATTAGAGATCGGAGCCATCGAACCGTAATAGTTCACACGTATTCCGTCGAGCAGACGTGGAGATGCCTTGCCTGCACGTATATGCGAAAGGGTGTCGTCGAGATATTCAACGGCGAGTTCCATATTATCTTTCGCATTGTCAAGATATTCTTTTACTTCCATATATAATTGAGTTTTATCAGTATTAATTGCTTACGAGAGTGCCAACATTGTCGCCACTTAACATTTTTGCAAGATTCCCCTCCTTATCCATATTGAAAACATAGATAGGCATGTTGTTTTCCTTGCAGAGGGCAGTGGCAGTTATGTCCATAACTTTAAGATTTCTGCTGATGACTTCACTATATGTGATATGATCGAATTTAGTAGCTGAAGGATCTTTTTCAGGGTCGGCAGTGTAGACACCATCCACACGCGTACCTTTCAGCATTACGTCAGCCTCAATCTCTATAGCGCGAAGGGCGGAACCGGTGTCAGTTGTAAAGTAAGGCGAACCTGTCCCGCAGCTCATGATAGCAACTGAGCCTTCTTTCATAGCCTTTATTGCCTCCCATTTTGAATAGGGGTATCCGATGGGAAACATAGGTATGGCAGTGAAAACCTTTACCGGCTGTCCGATAGCCTCCAGGGCAGAACTCAGGGCGAGGGAATTAATGACGGTAGCCAGCATACCCATCTGGTCGCCTTTAACACGGTCGAATCCGTTTGCAGCTCCTGAGAGCCCACGGAATATATTACCCCCACCGATTACAATACCGACCTGTACGTCTGAGTTTACCGCCTCCTGAATCTGGCAGGCATAAGAATTAAGGCGGTCAGTGTCTATTCCATGTCCCTGAGCGCCCATAAGGGATTCGCCGGAGAGCTTAAGTAATATTCGGTTATATTTCATATTTGGTCTTTAATCTTGTTTAAATTGAAAATTATGATAGCTTTTAGGCTCGAGATAAATCTTATAATGCCTTGAGCCTTGAGCCTTATATCAGAGAGAAACTCCAAAATTAATAAAAACTTTGAATAAAGACGAGTATTAGAAAAAAAATAGCTGATGAATTAAATTTTTTATGAAAAAACTTGCAAGATATTAGAAAATAATCTAACTTTGCAGTCGCATTGGAGGAAATTCTTTTTCATTCCATGAATTAAAGGTTAAACATATTCATCTCAGGAGAGGTGGGTGAGTGGCTGAAACCACCGGTTTGCTAAACCGACGATGGGAGCAATCCTATCCACGAGTTCGAATCTCGTCCTCTCCGCAAATTAGTGTCAAAGTAATTGCGAATCAATAACTTTGACACTAATTTTTTTAGTCAGTCTAACCATGTAATATTCAATTCTCATGAAAAATTTATATATCTGGATGCCGATGCTCGGCGCTGTCATAGGGAGTGTGATAGGTTATTACGCTAATAAAAGATATAATGCCAGAAAGAAAGGAAAATAACCCCGTAGCCCTGTAGGGGGAGTTTATAAAGATTTATCTGCGATTGCTGAGAAATCTGTCGCAGGGAAAAATAAGCCAAATTCAACAATGCCAAACATTACTGACCTGAAAAATAAAATTCTTGAGGGGGGACAGCTCTCAAAAGAGGAGGCTCTATCTCTTGCAGAAATAACTCCTGACAAATATGAAACACTCTGGCAGGCAGCCGAAGAGATTACAAGCCGTCTATGCGATAAAACTTTTGATTCATGCTCAATAGTAAATGCGCGTTCCGGACGTTGTCCCGAAAATTGCAAATGGTGTGCTCAGTCTGCTCATCATAAGACTAATATTGAATCCTATTCTCTTATAAGCCGTGATGACTGCATGAAAGCCGCTGAGATGAACAGAAAGGCTGGGATAAGAAGGTTTTCAATGGTCACAAGCGGACGTAAGATGCAGGGTCGCGAACTCGACACCGTATGTGAATATTATAAACAGCTGAAGCAGCAAGGGGGATTGAATCTCTGTGCCTCTATGGGGTTGCTCGACAGCGATGATCTGAAGAAATTATATGAGTCAGGCGTCACCCGTTATCATTGCAATCTTGAAGCTGCTCCCTCCTTTTTCCCTTCGCTTTGTTCGACCCATACGGTGGAGGATAAAATAAAGACTATACTTGCAGCAAAGGAAATTGGTTTTGAGGTGTGCAGCGGTGGCATTATAGGTATGGGTGAAACCCCACGCCAGCGTATTGAATTAGCTCTGGAACTTCTGAGAGTAGATCCTCAGTCGATTCCTATTAATATACTGTGTCCCATTCCCGGCACTCCTCTCGAACATGCCGCTCCACTTTCGCCCGAAGAGGTGCTGAACACGATAAGTTTTTTCCGTTTCATTCATCCTTCCAAGACATTACGCTTTGCCGGGGGAAGAGCCAATCTTCCGAAAGATGTGCAGTTGAGAGCTATGAGAATAGGAATGAACGGCGGAATTATGGGAGATATGCTCACCACCATAGGTTCAAAAGTGGAGGAAGACAAGCAGCTGATTAAGGAGGGGGGCTATAAATATTGATTAAAAGCTGTTTTTTTTGACTGTTTAAAAGAACTGTTATGCCTTATTGCGTTATAAGAATATAATCCAAGGTTTAAGACTGTGGTATTGGTCGTGAGCTTTAGTTAACCCTTTAACCTTATAATCCTCAACTTGTGCATGCGATAGTTGAAGGTTATGATAAAGCATAATCCTGTTCAGATGAAAAAATCTCTTCCCCTTAAATCGGTTGCTCTCTTCATAGCCGGCTGCTTTACATTTGCAGCTCTGCCGGCTTACGGCGAGGGAGATGATATGCAAATAAGGAATGGTTTTCCTGATGTGCTTGACGGCACAATGATGCCTTATGATTTCTCAGCTACCGATTCAATTGTGCCCTGGGGAATCGACATGCGTCCTGTATTCATCAATTATGTTGCACGTCACGGAGCCCGCTTCCTATCCTCTCAAAAGAAGATTGACAAATTGCGAAAGGAGCTGATTGAGGCAAGAGATGAAAATACACTTTCGGAAAAGGGTAAGGATTTCCTTGCCCTGATAGATCGTGTGGATTCTGTCACAGACGGCAGATGGGGTGCGCTCAATGATGTTGGCATTGAGGAAGAAAAGCGGCTCGCCGGAGAGATGGCAGATGTGGCTCCCGGGCTTTTGGAAAAAGGAAAGATTAAGGCAATTGCCACTTATGTTCCACGCGTGGTGATGACGATGTATGAGTTCTGCCATCAGCTCGCTTGCACTTCTTCCGATTTTGAAATATCAACTGCTGAAGGGAAACAATTCAATCCTCTTCTGAGATATTTCACTACGGATTCCGCCTATGTCGCTTATCTGAAGAATCCCACATGGAAAGAGACTTACGATAAGTATGCCTATAAGATTCTTCCGACAGCACCGGCTCAGTCGTTTTTCACGATAGGCAAGGCAAACCATAAGCTTCAGAAGTTATCGCTGGATGCCTATGGCATTTTGCAGTCGTTGAAGGCTGCCGGCATTGATGCTGACCCTTCCGAATGGTTTACTCTATCCGACTATCGGAATTGCTGGGAGGTTAGTAATCTCGAGCATTATTACGAACGCTCAGCCAACAGTTTTTCAATGGCTCCTGTAGAAGGAGCTTATCCATTGCTGCAGTCATTGATTAATTCTACTGAGACCGCACTTAATGGAGCTTCGGAAGAAGTGGCATTTCTGCGTTTCGGACATGCAGAGACATTGCTCCCTCTCTTTTCCCTGATGCGTCTGCCGGGATGTTATCAACCCGAAGCATCTGCCGCCTCCCTTTCAAAGACATGGATTGACAGCTATATTACCCCGTTAGGAGCCAACCTGATGATAGTGGTGCTTAAAGATCAGGACGGAACGCCTTTTGTAGCACTTCGTCTTAATGGGAAATGGGTGGATACTGACGGCAGCAAACTGACTGAATGGAGCAAAATGAAATCTCTTTGGGAATCGTATATGAGGGATTAGGCTCGAGGCATTAGGCTCAAGGCTCGAGGCATTAGGCTCAAGGCTCGAGGCATTAGGCTCAAGGCTCAAGGCATTAGGCATTAGGCATTAGGCGAGAGGCATTATAAATTATAATATTTATAAGGATTATAAGAATCATATCTTATCGCCTAAAACATAATTTTCAAATTTTAATTTATTAAATTTTTCTCAGTATGGAAAACACACAGGCTGCTGAGGCTGCTCTTCTTGCCAAGGCAAAACAAGATCTCATAAACGACATGAAGAGTCGGGAAATAGGTGCTATTATATGGGACAATGCGACTGCCGGATTCCCATATCTGCCCGAAATACTTCATCATTCAAAAAAAGACCCTGAGAAGACCAGAGTGGCTCAGATTATGGGCATGTATCGTTATGATGACGTACTCTATCTTATTGAGGAAGACAGGGCGCCTATAAAATTTGACGATTTCTGGAATCCTGACACTGAGGCTGCTCCTACGGTAGTCACTCTGACTGAGGATATCGCCCTTAAGGAGCTGGGTGATCCTGAAGCAGTAAAGGGATATACCACTCAAGGCACTCTTGAGGAATGGACAGCTATTGCCGATTGTTATTTCCAGGCTCTCAATCAGGATTGATTATCTTCACTTAAGGATGTTCAGCGTCTCGTTAGGGAATAAATGAGGACGATGGTATAAGCACAACAGGGCACAGCGAATGATGTGGATATACTGACTGCATCTGCCACTGTGCCCATTATCATTGTCCCGACAGCACCTCCGAGCGGAGTCATCATCAGCAGGGAGGATGCAAGTTTTGTGGCAGACCCTAAGCCTCTCACGGAAATTGCAAATATCGTGGGGAACATTATTGCTTCAAAGGCATAGCAGGAGAATAGTCCTATCCTTGAGACGATTCCCAGATTGAGTATTACAGCCAATGACCCTATGACAGTCATGACAGCACAAAAAATAAGAACTTTTTCCGCTTTCACTTTGCTCATGACTCCGCTCCCTATCACTCTGGCAAGGAAAAATAATCCCAAGCCTCCGAATGAAAGCACTACGGCGGCTGTGGCAGGGGTGAGCCATCCGTCGGAAGTAACGTAGTTGATAAAAAGACTGTTGATTGATATTTCAGCTATTTCATAAAAGAACAGGGCTCCTACTCCTGTTATGAAGACGCGGTTCTTTAATAATGACAGTAGGGTTGCTCCTACGTTTTCATTTTTCTCTTCCTTAAGATTGTCTTTTCCGATTTCCGGCAGTTTGACACGAGTAAAGATAAGGGCAACACATACCACTGCCGCTCCCATTATTGAATAAGGAAGGGCAACACTCCCGTCGCCTTCAGGACTCAAAAGGAATCTTCCTACGAGAGCGGGAGCCAGCAGGCATCCCAGACCGTTAAATGCTTGTGCAAGATTGAGACGGCTCGCAGCTGTAGATTTTTCTCCTAATTCGGTGATATAGGGGTTTGCTGCTGTCTCAAGCATCACGAGTCCGCACCCTATGATGAATAGAGCAATCAGGAAGAATTCAAAACCACCGTTTGCCTCACAGGGTATGAACAGGAATGCTCCGGCAGCAAATAGCAACAGTCCGGTGATTACCCCTTTCCGATAGCCGAAACGGGTAAGGAATAGCCCTGCCGGTATTGCCATAAGGAAATATCCTACGTAGGTGGTGGCTTGTATCATGGAAGAGCGTGCGATGGTGATTTCCATCGTCTGCTGGAAATGTTTGTTCAGCACGTCAAGGATGCTCCGGGCAAATCCCCAGATAAAAAATAATGAACTTACGAGAATAAAAGGAAGTATATACTGACGGCTGACGAGCGAGCCTTTGGTTGTCTGCATGATATGTAGATGATGGTATTTATACGCAAATTTACACTAAATCTTCCGATTGTCAAAAAATAAAAAATTTCTTATCGCCGTCAAACGTTGTTGCTTAAAGTTTTTATTCTTACTTTTGTGGAAACAAATTCTTTTGACCTTACCATGAGCGTTAGTAACCCAAAAAATATCATGAGCCGAATCTTGAAAAATAAAAATTTTTCAACGGTATCTCTTTTAATACTTATATTTATATTCTCGGCTTGCAATCGGGATGAAGAGAGTTTTGAAAACAATGAAATGAAAAATATTCGGGTAAGTTTCTCACTTGCAGCGGAACCCTTCACAGACTCTTCCACTGGAAGCAGAGCCGGAGAGAGTGAAAGCGAAGCGACAATTGATTTTTCAACTCTCACGGTAATGGCTTTCAAAGCTGACGGTATGCTTTCGGGAATAGTCAGAGGAAATGAGATGTATGAGGCAGAGGGCACATACGAATTTGAGTTGAGGGATGACAATTTCGGTAACAGTCTTCTGCTTGTGGTGCTGGCTGACTGGGCAGATTTAGGATTGGATTTAGCATCAGTCGCATCTTACGATGATTTGAGAAATATATCAGTCAGCTATTCAATGGATTCTTCCTGCATTCCTTTATATGGTGAAATTCAGGCGCCAATATCTTCTGAGGGGAACGTTGAGGCGGGTAGCATAGAACTTAAGCGTGCGGTTGCCAAGATTATCGTTAAGGATAATCTTCCGGATTATGAGATAGTTTCTGCTTCATTATTGCGCTATAACAGTGTGCTGGACATTATCACTGACTCCCCTTATCGGGCTGCAGAAACAGAAAATCTTTCTTTTAAAAAGGATGAGGCGGCAGACTTTTTATATGCGTATGTTGCGCCGACAGAGTTGGGCGATGCCATGTCGGATGCCCGGAATATAAACCTGAGAGTCAGGAAAAACGGTTCAGCTACTGAAGAATCCTACACTCTCTGGCTGAAGGATTATTCAGCAGAAAATGGGGAGAGTGGCAGTATTCCTTCTCTCCAGCCGAATTATCTCTATACTTTTAATGTAACATCGCTCGAAGAATCAGGAGAACCGTCAATAGAGATACAGGATAAAGTGCGCATCCTTGTGACGTATCATAATCCTCGTGTGGTTAAGGGGTGGTTTGGTAAAGATTATATTAATTTCTGGAAAGAAGGTGATGAGATATATCCTTTGATTCCGAAAAATAACACATACCTTTCTTTAGAAGATGTCGTTTGGTCAGACGAGGTTGAAAGATTGGCTTATTATTGTTGTGATATAGAGTTGTCAAAACTCAAAGTTGATTTTGAAAGCTTAAGATATGAAATGTGTGAGGTTTCTGCATGGGGTGAAGATATGTATAAGAATAGCATCTCGCTTTCAAAATCAGCTCGCAGAATTGAAAATAGAGAGGAAAATGGAACCTTTATGACCTGGGTATGGCTAACTGAGCCGTATGAAGTGCCAAAGGAATTGGATAAAGCCGGTATAATCAGGCTATATTGGAATAAAGAGTCGAGTTTCAAAGAAATTTTTCTTGATACCCACGATAATATTGTAGAAAAGAGACACGGCGAGGACGACGGACGCGGATTTCTTTATGTGGATGTTCCTGTAGCAAATACATATCCAACCAAGGAATTATATTATTCCTTTGATGATGAAAATTTAATAAGGTATATGACCTTGACCTTCATACAATTGTCAATAGAAAGGATAAATGGTAAAGACTATTACGTCTATTATATGTGATAATATTTAAATTTTCTATGATTGTCTCAGATCGCCTACAATCATGAGCAATTCATCGCGTATTTCTGTAGGGAGGGTTATCCCTCTGACCTGAATGCTACGGCTCCACCCCGCTACATCCTGAGGCAGAAGCGTCAGCAGAACGTCGCGAAATTCCTCTATTTCTTCCACCGTATAGTCTTCAGCATCCCGACCTTTATATCTGTCGAGTTCCTCATCATCGTAATACACAATCTCTCCCGTATGAGGGGAAAGATTTGTTTTCTCGCATACCTGATGCATGCCGCAGCATTCCGCACTCTCTTCTTCAGCCGGAGCGGCTTGCTTCTCTGAAGAAATTTCCTTTTCTGCTTCGACTGCCGATCTTTCCTTATCTTTCGGACGATAATAGACCACATCAACGACATAAAGGATTATGCCGATGACAACCATGGCTGCCAATATCACTAAAGCTCCTCCCATCTGTCGCTAACCTCCATATATTCACCGTCTCTACGGCATGTTAAACCTATTTTCGGCAACTGATTCCAGAAATCTTCGAAAGATTTGTCGACTACTTCCGGATGATGAATTCTTATGAGTCCGGTATGCAAGGCATATATAGCAAAAGCCATAGCAATACGGTGGTCATCATAAGTCTCTATATCACGGCTTTTTAATCCGGTGGAGCCCCCTTCCCATGCAATTGAGTCTTCGTCCACTTTCAGTGTGTAGCCGAATTTACTCATTTCCGTCTGTAATGCAGCCAGACGGTCTGATTCCTTCACTCTCAGATTCTTGACTCCCGTCAGAAGAAAACGGCATCCTCGCCCTATGCAAGCCACTACCAGAGCCGGCACCAGATCCGGGGTGTCGGTCATATCCACCTCTATATAATCAGGGAGGTCCCGGTTTGTCTCAAGAGTTACGCCTTCGTCATCAAATTCGGATATGACCCCGAATTTACGGAAAATATCCGCAGTGGAAGAATCTCCCTGAAGAGATTCAACCGGCGGACGCAGTCCTGCAAGTCGTATGCTCCGGGGAGTATAAATGGCGATTGCCTCATAGAAGAATCCTGCCGCGCTCCAATCTGCCTCCACTTTGAAATTCGGGGGTGTGATATAAGTGCCTTCCGGCACCTCAACACCATTATCGGTCAGTCGGACCTCAATGCCAAACTGTTTCATCACTGCTGCAGTCATCTCAGCATACGGACGCGATACGAGTGGAGTAGTGAAACGCAGTTTCATTCCTCCTTTCCAGGTTGGGGCAACCAGCATCAGGGCAGATATAAACTGAGAACTGACATCTCCTCTTATTTCATAGCTACCTCCCTGAAGACGCCTCCCTTCCACTTTGTATGGACCCGTCCCGTTATCTCCCTGGGCATCTATACTTGCTCCGGCTGCCCTAAGGACATCCAGAAGAGGTCTCATAGGTCTTCCACATACCCGAGGGGTTCCTGTGACAAGAAAATCAGCTCCCTCTGTTGAGGCACACACTGCTGTGATGAAGCGGAAAGCTGTCCCGGAGGCATGAATGTCAAGATGAGGCTCGCCGCATGCAGGGTGTTCCTTATTGAGCGCAAGGTCAAGCAAAGCCTTCTGAATGACACGCAAGTCATCGCAATCATTAAATTCCGGGCAAGCAGTAAGAGTGCCTGCGAAAAAAGATGCCACAAGATAGCGTGCGCCGATACTTTTTGAGTAGGGTAAATTGACAGGGGGTGGGGTATACATGATGATGATTGATTAAGCGGTTTGATTCAAAGATTGGATAAGGGAGTCTGACGGAAGAGAAGACAAGCGTCTCCGTAAGAAAGAAAACGATAGTCGCTGTTGAGGGCTTCCTCATATAGCTTTCTCCATAATTCGTTTTTCCCGTCTCCTCCCAAAAATGATGACACCAGCAGGAGCAACGTGCTCTGAGGCTGATGGAAGTTGGTCACCATGATGTCGGTCATTCTCCATCTGAAGCCGGGTGCTATCATTATTGCAGTTGAAGCTGTGAGTCCTTCTTCGCCTGACTCCTCTATGTATTTAAGGAGAGTCTTAAGGGAGTCCAGAGTGTCGGAAGCTATCACTTCATCTTCATAAGCGAGCCATTGCCCGATATGAAGGGATGTGTCGCCTTTCGCAATCTGCATCCCGAGAAGCGGAAGCGACTCAAGGGTGCGGACGGATGTTGTCCCGACGGCACATAATGGCAGCTTTCTCTCCTTTTGTGAAATTAAATCTTTAAGAAGCCGACGTGTGATATGGAAAGTCTCGGTGTGCATAGGGTGGTCGCCGATGCAGTCAGCCTTTACAGGCTGAAACGTACCGGCACCGACATGCAGCGTAAGTTTTCCGACACGTATATTATGGGCTTTCAGATTATCGAATACCTCCTGTGTGAAGTGTAATCCGGCAGTAGGTGCAGCCACCGAACCTTTGGCATCGGCATATACAGTCTGATAATCGGAAAGGTCAGATTCCTCAGAGTCTCTTTTCAGATAAGGAGGGATTGGAATGAATCCTGCGGCATCGACAACAGAAGCAAACGTGACGTCAGCATTATCCCATGAAAATTGAATTGCGAAAGTGTTTCCTTCAGTGGGATATAGCCGTGAGGCAGAAAGAGTCACCGGTTCATGACATCCCTCAGGGGTTATTGTCATATTCAGCTCCCCCTCTTTCCAGCGTTTCAGATTTCCTACCATGCAATTCCATACACACTTCCCCTTGGATTGAAAAGTGAGCACATAATCGGCAGGGTCGATAGGATCAAGAAGGAATATCTCTATTCTTGAGCCGGTAGGTTTTCTGAACGTTAGGCGTGCGTTTATAACTTTTGTGTCGTTGCAGACAAGCATGGCAGCCGGAGGAAGGAGGTCAGGGAGCTCTCTGAACTTCCTATGGGCAGATTTTCCGTCCGGACGACACATCAGCAGACGGCACGTATCACGAGCCGCAAGGGGATGACGCGGAATTTTTTCATCCGGCAGGACATAATCAAAGTCTTCTATTCTGATTTCTTTAACCATCTGAAATATTTTTATGA
>JAIDPA010000191.1 GCA_029062985.1 Muribaculaceae bacterium | reverse complement strand
AATAAAAAATGACACTGCAAAATTTTCAGTGCCAATTATTTAAAAAATTTTTCGCCCATCTAACTGTCAAACTCCCGATTAAATCAATTTTTGAGCAAATTTAGCAATTTTTTTTGATTTTATCTCTGTAATTCCTATATTTTTTATATTTAATAATTTATCTTCATCAAAAAATTCAACAAAACAAATTTTATAACACATTATTACTCAAATATATAACTAAATTTTAACTTATTTTAACCAAACTTTTAGTCAAAATATTTGGTGGATAAAGATTTTGATTGTAATTTTGCAGTCGAAAATAACACCGCGGGGTGGAGCAGTGGTAGCTCGTTGGGCTCATAACCCAAAGGTCGTAGGTTCGAGTCCTGCCCCCGCCACTATAAAAGCCGTTTCATTTCTGAATCGGCTTTTTCTCTTTTAATACCCCCTTATCTACTTTTCATTATTGAAATAATAAGCTTAACATTTCTGACAATGAAGATTATTTATGAAGACAACCACATTATTGTGGTGGATAAAGCACCCGGTGAAATAGTGCAAGGAGACAAGACCGGCGATAAGCCCTTGTCAGAAATTATCAAACAGTATCTCAAAGATAAATATAATAAGCCGGGAAATGTATTCTGTGGGGTTGTTCATAGAATTGACCGTCCCGTCGGAGGTGTGGTCGTTTTCGCTAAAACATCTAAAGCTCTGACCCGTCTCAATGAAATGCTGAGAAAAGGAGAAATTCACAAGACATACTGGGCGCTTGTGGAAGGTCACCCTGCTGAAAAAGATGCCACGCTGAAAAACTTTCTCGTAAGCGATGGAAGGATTAACAAAACATTCGTGGCTGACAAAAATAATAAAGATGCCAAAGAAAGCATTTTAAAATACAAGACCATTGCTGACGGAGATAGATATTCACTTCTCGAAATTAATCTCCTCACAGGAAGAAAACATCAGATTCGGTGCCAGCTCGCCGCAGCAGGACATCCTATTAAGGGCGACCTGAAATATGGAGCAAAAAGAAGCAATAAAAACGGTAGCATCTCCTTACTTGCCCGCAGGATTGAGTTCATTCATCCTGTTTCTAAAGAAAAAATCGAACTTGAAGCTTCCCTCCCTGATGAATTTCTGAAATTTATCCCCTCTTCGGCTGACTGAACCTCACAACAATCTTAATTGTTTTAGAATTAGACTAAAAAATTAATTATGGATTCTAAAAATAAGATTGATGGGATGCTTACCCATGCTGAGAATGTGATTTTGGTGATTGATATGGAAAATGATTTCGTCCTTCCTTCTTCGCCAATGAGAGTTGAGGGTGCTTACGCTACCCTTCCTGCAATAAAAAAATTTCTTGATTACGGACGCGCTAACGACTGGGCTATAATTTATGTTTATCGTATTCACCGTCCTTCCGGTATTGATGCTGAATTATTCCGCCGTCATTTCTTTGAGGAGGGTCATCCATTCTGTATTGCAGGTACCAAAGGAGCAGCCATTCCTGATGAAATAGCACCTCAGCCGGGCGATATTCACATCACCAAACAAAGATTCAGTGCTTTTTTCGGCACTGATCTGGATATTATCCTGAGAGGATTAGGCGCTAAAAACATCTATCTTACCGGCACACAATATCCAAATTGTGTCCGTTCAACTGCTGTCGACTCAATGGGACTTGATTACAATACGATTGTCGTGACTGATTGCTGTTCTGCTGCTACTGAAGAAGTGGCAAAGGCTAATATTTTCGACATCCGTAATATGGGAATCCCTTGTATTCCCTCATCTGATATTATGAAATAATCATCTTGACTTTGATAAATTCAATCAAAATAAAAATGGAGAAGCCTGTATGACTTCTCCATTTTTATTTTGATTCCGATTTGGGAATCTTTACAGTATTTTCTTATAAAAATTATACCAGCTCCTCTTTGAGTTCCTCTTCGTAGGACACATCTATATCTTTATTGACATTGATGCAGCCTGCAATTGCATAGAACAGAATAAAGCCGAGACATGCTACGAGTAGCCAATAAGAAGGCATATAGCCGATCTTATCTGCAAACAACTGCTGAACCAATGGAATCACGCCACCACCGACAACCATCATCATGAAGATTCCGGATGCCTGAGCCGTATACTTACCGAGCCCTTCAACAGCCAGATTAAAGATACCGCCCCACATCACAGAGGTGCAGAGACCGCAACAGATGAGGAAGAGTGCGCTGACGGGCACCTGTGCGATAACGCCTGAATCATTATGATAGATGAAAGAAGGAACGTTAAACACAACCTCCTTCGGAGTTAGGATTGCTACAATAATCAGGACTATGGCTGCAAAAGATACTGTAATAAGCTGCTGACGTGAAGAAACCTTACTTGATATGAACGTTGACAAAGTTCTGCCTATAAGCATGAAGAGCCAGTAGACAGCGACTATCGCACCCGCGATTACAGATGCATCTCCAATAATGCCGGCTCCTCTCTCTCCCGGTTCTGCAAGATAGAAGTTCAGGGTGCTGGGGATGCCTACCTCAATGCCTACATACATGAAAATCGCGCAAACGCCAAGCACCGTATGACGGAAATTCCAGGGGCTATGTGTATACTTGGGCGCCTTGCTGCCACCTTTTACAAGGTTCGGCTCCGGAATATGTACGAATGAGATGACAATAAACGCTACTACGAAAATGCCAATAGCAATCCAGAGAAGCGGCGACACATTGCCGATGTGTGATTCACGTGAAAGCTGGCCGATCAATGCTCCGACGAAGAATGGAGTCAGAGTGCCTGCAAGCGAATTGAACGCGCCTCCTGCCTGAAGAAGCTGATTACCTCTGTTACCCCCTCCGCCGAGAAGATTCAGCATCGGGTTGGTCACTGTGTTAAGCATGCAGACACAGAAACCGCAGATGAAAGCTCCTATAAGATAGATGACGAACATTCCGATTCCCATCGTGCCCAGACTTGATGTCCACTGCACCAGCAAGCCCACTATGCCGATTGCCATAGCCCAGAGAGCAGTCTTTTTATAACCTATTCTGGTAATAATTTTTCCTGCCGGGATACCCATAAACAGATAGGCAAGGAAGTTCATCATATTTCCCAGCATACCGAGGAAACTGTTTCCCTCAAACTGATAACCCCAGATTGTGCCGATGGGGGCTGCGAGATTGGTGACGAAAGAAATCATTGCGAAAAGGAAGAACATCGCAATAATGGCTACTATGTTGCCGTTAGTCTTTCCACCGGTGTTAGATTTTGCACTCATAGGTAAATGATTATAGTAAATAAGTAAAATTTGTAGACGAGTAATTGACTTTAAGGTTAAGGCTCGCTCAGTATTGGCGTTCTCCGAAGATTGCCGAACCAATTCTAACCATGTTTGCGCCTTCTTCGACCGCTATTTTCCAGTCGCCGCTCATTCCCATCGATAGCGTGTCAAAGCCACGTAGCCCGAACTCAGGATTTTCGCGGATCTGTTTAAAAATCGAGGCTATTTCCCGGAAATCCTTTCTGACCCTGTCTTCATCATCGGTGTTTGAAGCCATTCCCATAATTCCACATATATGGGTATTGGTCAGGCTCTCATAACCATGTTTATTAAAGAAATCGAGTAGCTCCTCAGGATAGAATCCGAACTTTGTTTCCTCTTTGGCTACATGCACTTGCATCAAGACATTCGTGATGACATCTCTCTTCGCAGATTCAGAATCAATCAGCCTCAGCAGACGTTCGGAATCAACACTTTCAATAAGATATGTTTTCCCTATAAGCTGACGCACCTTATTTGTCTGGAGATGACCGATAAAATGCCATCTGATGTCGCAAGGAAGAGCGGGTTCTTTCAAAAGAAGCTCCTGCACCCTGCTTTCCCCGAAGGCTCTCTGCCCTGCCTCATACGCTTCACGGATTGCCTCGACCGGATGAAACTTCGACACAGCGATAAGGCTGACTCCCTCCGGAATCTCAGCCTTCACTTTTATGATATTCTCTCTAACGTCTGTCATTCGCTCAGAGTTTATTCTTTTCGAAATTATTCTTGTTTCTCTGCCGACAAATCAAGCGGATAAACATCCATCAGCATGGTCTCGGAAATAGAGGCTATATCATAATCTGCCATTGTGCCTTTCATTCCCTCCTTGAAACGGGCAAGAGCTCCTTCCAGATCAGATGCCTGGGTCAATATGAAAGAGGCTGATTTCTTTTCAACTCCGCTTTTTTCATCGAGTGTGATAAAATTCACTTTTACCATGTAATATTTATCCGCACTGTCATCGAAAAATATTTCTGAAATCTTTGTCTTTTTTACAGCTGAAATTGAAAATTCTCCGGAAATAAAAGGAGAGACTTCTTCGATGATGCGTGCTTCTGCTTCTGTAAAAGTAAGGGCATCCACCAAGTAAGGTTCATTCACCTTCTTGACACTGCCGTTTTCCATCATCTTATCGTAACGTACTTTACATTCAAACCAAAGAGCCATTACATTTCTGACTTAAATTTCGCGCACCCTATTCTGACTTGAGCTTGCGAAAGTTGAATTATTGATATTTTCCTGATATTTTATATTTGCAATGAAATAGACGCAGGGAG
>JAIDPA010000190.1 GCA_029062985.1 Muribaculaceae bacterium | reverse complement strand
GATTTATAAAGATATTATCAATGAGATTCATATTTATATTCGAGGGTGTACGCATTGAAATTTTTTTTACAAACATTGTGGAATCGCCTACAGGAACATATATTTTTCCGTTAAAACCCATTGACTGAGAATTTCTGGGGACGAACGACAGTTCGATGCATTTTTCATCTCCAACAAAAATTGTATCCGTAAGATAATATTTATAGAAATCAGGACCTAATGACGATAAAGGACTGACAAATCTATTCTGCAATAATGTTATGTTATCAGAGAAAACATCAATTTCTCTGACAGCATCTTCAAGAACAATTCTCACATTATCCTGATTTATCATTTCATCTATCCCGCTACTTCTATATCCCCTCATTATTTCTTTATCTATTTTAGGATTCTGACCAACAAGACGGGTTGCCACTTTTTCCTTTAACATCAGATTTAAAATTCTCTTTCCTGTCCATGATGAAGTATCAAGATAATTCCTTAAAAAACTACCTCCTTTAGATAGAAATCCTTTTGAAAAATCATTGTTAAAATCGTTGATGGCAATTAATGTTTTTTCATACTGATCATAACTATATCTTGGTAAAGATTCAGGATTATTATAATGAGACATCTTTCTCAAAAGATTAATGAAATCTACTGCCGGATTATTTTTTTTAGAATATCTCTCCTTCTTAGGTCGTACTATTATTTCATCCAAAACTTTCTGCATAGGTGACATTTTTATTATATGAGTAGAATCGCTACCGTCAAAAAGAATCGGATGAGGTTCGTATCCCGGCATGTTTACCATCCAGCCATCGGCATCTCCGCGAGAGAGTATCAGAAATGCCCCATTTTCGTTAGCCACTATATTTTCGCTATAATTTTTTTTCGATTGTATTGATGCAAATGGTAAGGTTTCTCCGGTAATGGAATCTTTAACCACGCCGGCATAACGTAGAAATTTTTGATTTGCAGATTTTCCATCAACGGGAATAAGAGTCCATACCATTATAAATAAAATAGTTGTATTTTTTAAAGTTGCCAGGAAATTATATTGAAAGTATCGGAATAATAGTTTAATTTTTATATTCTTCATAAAGATAGTTTTAACTGAGCAAAAATCGAATTCACATTTTCCTGCAAATGAGATTTCTCTCTAAAGACAATAACGGACGATTATAAAAAAAATGACAAAAAAGTGTCTTTTTAATTCGTTTTAATTGAAATTACATCCAACAATTACTAAATTTGTTGGAATTTTAAAATTAATTGTGCTATCAAAAACTTAAATAATCTATTATGGCATTAGAAATTGAACATAAATATCTCGTTAATGACTCTTCCTACAAAATAATGGCATCTGAAAAGATGAATATCTCGCAGGGATATCTTGATAAAACTCCTGAGCATACTATAAGGGTGAGAATCATGAATAACAAAGGTTTCCTGACTATTAAAGGGAAAAATAAGGGTGCAACCCGAATGGAATTTGAATATGAAATTCCTTTGGAAGATGCTAAAGCTATGATGGAATTATGTCAGAAAGGAATAATAGAAAAAATAAGATATTGTGTTCCTTTCGAAGGATATATATGGGAAATTGATGAATTCAAAGGAAGCAGAGAAGGTTTAGTGATTGCTGAGATAGAACTTCCGGCTGCCGATACAGTATATGGCTTACCCCCGTTTGTTGGCAAAAATGTAACAGGCGACCCGAAATATTACAACTCTAATCTTTAGAGCACATTCCTTAAACTGAGATTTATCTCCTTTTTTCCAATGCTTTCAGCATCATCGTCAATTCATCTTTGACATCCTGCAACTTTTCAACAATTGCGGCACGCTTTGAAATATTATTTCTGTTAAGACGCATCTGTTCTTTTGCTGCATCTATTTTCAGACCTTTAATCTTCAACAAGAAATATATAATCCTTAGTGTCTCAATATCCTCGGGTGTATAAAAACGCTGATTGCTCACACTTCTCATAGGACTCACTTCCGGAAACTCGTTTTCCCAGAATCTTATAGTGGACGCACTGATTCCAAGAATCTCCGCCACATCACTAATTTTATAATATTTTTTTGATAAATCCTTAGATGCCATAATTGAAAAAGTTTAATCCATAATATGTCCGGCATTTTCCGCTTTCTGAATCATTTCAGAAAATTCGTGTGCATCAAGATCCATAAAAAAATAATTTACGGGATTCTGAGCCTCACCCTTAAACCTTACTTCATAATGAAGATGAGGAGACGTTGAGACACCGGACGACCCTACTCTTCCGATTATTTGCCCTCTTTTTACATTTTCACCTGCTTCAACCATGAATTCCGACAAATGAGCATATCTCGATAAATAATTATAACCATGATTGATTTCAATACAATTTCCAAACCCCGGTTTTCTTTCCGCCACTTCTACCACTCCATCTGCAGTCGCGAAAATTGGTGTGCCGGAAGAGGCAGCGAAATCTATTCCTTCATGAAATTTTGGTTGTCCGGTAATGACATCTCTTCTTTGTCCGAATCCGGATGCTAATGAAAATCCTCTATTATTTAATGGTATGATAGAAGGGATATGATTAATTTTTTCCTTATCTTTTCCTATCTCTTCCCGAAGCTGATCAAAACTTTGTACTTGAGCAAAAATCTGGCGCTCCATTAAATTCATTTGGAGAGTCAACTTTCTTATCAAGTCAGCATCCCCCATTTTATCTAATTGACCATACCGGGATTCATTTTCAAGTCCAGATAGCCTTTGAGTTCGTCCCATAGGCTCCATCTGCATCATAACCCTATAAAAATTATCATCTCGCTCCCGTATTCGTTCCATAACTTTAAGGGAATTATCAAGACGTCGACTCAAAATATTATATTGTGTTCTCAATTGACGGTTTTCATCCCTTAAATTTTCTTCTGTCGGAGAATCAAAACAATAAAATACAATAAAAAAGATAATAACTGCAAACACTAATGCAAGCAGACAAATTCTTGACCAAACCCATACTCTTGTTTTAAAAGATGGGAAAGCCCTCTCAAAATTATCTGTTTCAGGATTATACTTATATAATATATTTTTTGCCAATTTCGTTTTTTATTTAATGACAGGCTTGCGTAACCAAATATCTTTTCGAGAAATGACATAAACTTATTCTTTAGAAGTAATTCCCGTAAGAAAAACATTATTTCTTAAAGAGCACATTCTGTGGCAAAGAAAGTTTACTGTTTATAAATCAATCGTAAAAGATAATATGATGTAATGCTTATGAAAGCCTAATAATTATGCTTGCAAAATTAAGCGAAATTAAATAATTTTGCAAAATAATTCTGAGTTTGTAATTTCAGTCCGGAGAATTAACCACGGGCTGTCAAATAAAAATAAAATGACATCTAACGAAATAAGAGAGTCTTTCAAGACATTTTTCCAAGAAAAAGGGCATCAGATTGTGCCTTCTGCCCCAATGGTGATTAAAGATGATCCAACTCTGATGTTCACAAATGCCGGAATGAACCAATTCAAGGATATTATTCTGGGGAACAGACCTGCCTCTCATAAGCGAGTGGCAGACAGTCAGAAATGTCTGAGAGTCTCAGGAAAACACAATGACCTTGAGGAGGTTGGTCATGACACTTACCATCACACAATGTTTGAGATGCTCGGAAACTGGTCGTTTGGAGATTATTTCAAAAAGGAAGCAATTGACTGGGCTTGGGAATATCTTGTTGATGTTTTAAAGTTAGATCCTAATCGTCTGTACGCCACTGTATTTGAAGGATATGCTCCTGAGGGTCTTGAAAGAGACAATGAAGCTGCCGGATATTGGGAGAAGCATCTCCCCTCTTCACATATCATCAACGGTAATCGCCATGACAATTTCTGGGAAATGGGCGATACGGGGCCTTGTGGTCCCTGTAGCGAGATTCACATTGATCTTCGTTCTGATGAAGAAAGAGCGATTGTCGACGGAGCTTCTCTCGTTAATAAAGACAACCCCCAGGTTATAGAAATATGGAATCTCGTTTTCATGCAATATAACAGAAAAGCTGATGGCACACTTGAACCATTACCTGCCAAGGTTATTGATACCGGTATGGGTTTTGAAAGATTGTGTATGGCGCTTCAGGGGAAAAAATCAAACTACGATACAGACGTATTTACCCCAATAATTGATGAAATTTCTTTATTGACAGGGCTGAAGTATGGAGAAAATGACAAAGTGGATGTCGCCATGCGTGTTGTCGCTGATCATCTGAGAACAATTGCTTTCTCAATTGCGGATTCTCAACTCCCTTCAAATGCTAAGGCTGGCTACGTCATAAGGAGAATACTCAGAAGAGCGGTGAGATATGCATATACTTTCCTAAATAGGAAGGAAGCGTTTTTATATCTGCTTGTTGATAAACTTGTGGAGCAGATGGGGGAATCTTATCCTGAAATCAAAGCTCAAAAGGATTTGATTAAGAAAGTGATGAAAGAAGAGGAAGATTCTTTCCTACGCACCCTTGACAACGGAATCAGACTTCTTGACTCTTTGATTGATAAAGCTAAAGCTGATAATAAAACACAAATTTCCGGTAAAGATGCCTTTACTCTTTACGACACTTACGGCTTTCCTCTCGATCTCACGGAATTAATCCTTAGGGAAAACGGTATGACGCTTGACCAAAAGGAATTTGACGAAGAGATGGCTAAACAGAAAGAGCGTGCCCGCAACGCAGCTTCTGTAGAAACCGGCGACTGGACTATTATAACATCAGGAGATCAGGAATTTGTCGGCTACGACCTTTCTGAAACTCCTACTCAAATTCTCCGTTATAGAAAAGTAAAGCAAAAAGGTAAAGAATTTTATCAGTTAATTCTTTCAAAAACACCTTTCTATGCTGAAATGGGTGGTCAGGTCGGTGACCGAGGATGGCTGATCGCACCCGATGGTGAAACAATTGAAATTTTTGACACAAAAAGGGAAAATAATATTGGAGTACATCTGACAGACAAACTGCCCTCGGATCCATCTGCCCTCTTTAGTGCAAAAATTGATACGGACTCAAGAGCAGCTACGTCAGCCAACCATTCAGCTACACACCTTATTCATGAAGCCCTACGCGAAGTGTTAGGTAATCACGTAGAACAGAAGGGTTCTTTTGTTTCGCCTGATCTTCTCCGATTCGACTTTTCTCATTTCCAAAAAGTAACACCGGAAGAGCTCAGAAAAGTGGAACACATAGTGAATGCAAGAATACGTAAGGCTTTGCCTCTTGAAGAGGAAAGAGAGATGCCTATAGAGGAAGCTCGCAAAATGGGTGCGATGGCTCTTTTCGGTGAGAAATATGGCGATAAAGTCAGAGTTGTGAAATATGGTTCATCTGTAGAACTTTGTGGCGGAACTCATGTTGCCAATTCCGGCAACATAGGTATGGTGAGAATTATTTCTGAAAGCTCAATCGCAGCAGGCATACGTCGTATCGAAGCAGTTTCTGCAGAAGGAGTGGAAAAAATGCTGGACGATTCTCAGGATACCATGCACGACATTTCCTCATTCCTTGGAAATGCAAAAAATATTAAAAGTGCAGTAGAAAAAGCGATAAAGGATAATTCTGAATTACGAAAGCAAGTAGAAAATTTCTTAGAGGAACGTGTAATCACACTTTCTTCTGAACTGCTTAATAATGCAAAGAATAAGGACGGAATAAAGGTCTGTCATCTCTCGGGATTGAGAATGCCTGACATTGTAAAGAATGTTGCTTTCACAATAAGAAAAAAATCTCCTGAAAAAACAGTTTTTATCGGGACTACGGTTAATTCAGAGAAGCCACTTCTCACATTAATGCTTACTGACGATCTCGTCAAAGAAGGATATAATGCTTCCAAGATTGTTAAGGAGGCAGCTCGTCTTATAAAGGGAGGCGGCGGTGGTCAACCATTCTTTGCGCAAGCCGGAGGAAAAGATATTGACGGATTATCATCTGCTTTAGATAAAATTATCGAACTTCTAAACTTTTAAAAACGAAAATCACACCTCTGCATTGAGTTAAGAGGTGTGATCAAAATTTTTATTTACCATAAAATCCTTTATTTATGAGTAAATCCATTTTTTCAAGAATGCTCGCCTCAGGCGTGGCATTCTTGTTATCATCAATGATGTTCGCTGAAAATTATGTTGCAGTCGAGAAGCAAGCAAAGATTTTTGACGAACCTAATGTAAAGGGTTATGTGACTCTCAACACAAAAAATCAAGAGGTCTCACCGATTCCGGGTATGATTTTCAAATCATTGGAAAGCAATAACGGATGGCAGTTGGTGGAATATTCACCCGGTCTCAGAGGATATCTTTCTGATCAATTTATCGGGCTACCATCCCGTCTCCCATCAGAGGGAACCTATACCGTTGCCAATAATAGAAATCTGAAACTAATTGCACATCGCACGGAAAATGGATGGACTGCTGAAGTTAATGGATTAAAGTATAACGGACAAGTTGTCGACAATGCTGTTATCTTCTTTAACTCTGACAATCTGCCTGCGTTCTCTTTAGTAGATTTTGGACAAGGAGTGATTGCAATTTCCTACGATAATAATTCTACAGGATTCTTTTAATAAATTGCCCGGCTTAAAAATTTAAGTCGGGCGATTTTTATATCCGTTATTTTTTCTGAACCTGACAGGGAAAAGATATTGGCCTTTTCTTTTAGTCATTCCTCCATATTCAATTGAATGATGAGGACATGAGTGATAACAGGCCAGACAAGAGCAGCAATTTGAACTCCATTTAGGGTGCCCGTTTTTATCTAACACAATATTCTTAAGAGGACAACTCTTTACACATATTCCACAACTGACACAAGAAGGAGTCGAAAACCACTTTGATGGAAAAATTCCCCATTTTTTAAATAAGGGATATATCAATTTTGTTTTTATCCATTTAAAATCTCCCCGCACAACGTCTGTCCCCATCCAGTCTGACGAAATTCTTGAACTTATGAAATTTATCCTTTCATTCATTCGTCTTAATTTTTCATTCTCAATTTCTTTTGAATCTACATCAAATCCGGGCAGGAGTACATAATTATTTGGCATTATAATACTCCATATTGCTTCTGCTCTAATCGAATGTTTTTCTAATTCTTTCTGAAGCATCTCAGGTGTAAGAGCCACTTCATCTCCACAAGTCAGAACAGCCCACACTCTTATCTTACTCTTTTTTACATTTTCCCAGAACTGCTCAGGCATAGATTGCAGAAAGTAAAGGAAAAGTGGTGGCACGCCCCATGAATAGACTGGAAAGACAAGACCTATCGACTTTCCTTCCGGTTTTTCTGACATCGAATCGACAATAGTGATCAGTTTAACTTCTTCACCAATCTTTTTAGATATTGCATCTGCCACCGCACGTGTATTCCCTGTGCCTGAAAAATAATATATCATAATAAAATCTTATTTTTATTA
>JAIDPA010000019.1 GCA_029062985.1 Muribaculaceae bacterium | reverse complement strand
AAATGTTGACCTCTCCCGAACCGCACCTTAAGTTAGATCTGATAAAGGTCCCGAAGATTCAACGCGATTATGTGCAGGGACGTCCCGGAAAAGAGTCGCTTAGGGAAAATTTTCTCAATACCCTTTTCTCCGCTATAGATAATGCCAACACTGACCCGATAGAGCTTGACTTTATTTATGGCAAGGAGGATAAAAGGGAGAGGGTCTTGCTCCCTGTCGACGGTCAGCAACGTCTCACCACACTTTTCTTGCTCCATCTCTATCTTGCAAAACGATTAGGTAAAGACACGGATTTTCTTGAGGCGTTCACTTATGAAGTCAGACAGTCAAGTAAGGATTTCATGAAGAAACTTATTAATATTGATTCCACTCATTTTTCAGATCTGAATTCTTATATCGAGAAACAATGGTGGTTTAATTCTCGCTGGAAGAATGACCCTACAATACACTCAATGCTCGTCATGCTGAAAGAGATAAGCCGACATTATTCTGATTATTCTCAGGAACAATTTGGAGAAGTGTGGCAAAGACTTACGAAAGAACAGAAGATAAAATTCTGGCTTTTGAATCTTGATGACCTCGACACGACTGACGATCTTTATATTAAAATGAATTCCCGTGGGCAACAGCTCACAGATTTCGAACATTTTAAGGCTGATATTGAATGGCAAATCAATGAGGCAAGAAAGAAAGGGATAAAGATTAATACCCATTTTTCAAGGAAGATTGATACTGACTGGACCGTATTGCTTTGGGGGTATCGTGACAATTATGACACTGACCCTGAGAAATATTATAGAAATGGTCTTGACGACAGGATTCAGAATCTTTTCAGAAACTTCATGATTATCGAGGGGACAAAAGCAGGGATAACCTATTCTGACAAAGAAGGGAAGGAACGTGTCTATTCTATTGATGATTTTCGCAGGATGAATATTCTGGAACTTGCTGACATTGTCCTGAAGCAGAACATTTCTTTGATAGATCGTTTCAGTCGGATACTTGATTTCTTTTATGCTCAGAGTCTTAAAGAATCTATTTCCGGATTTTTCGGTAAAATAGTAACTAATACCCCCTTTGAGATGAGTGCAGAAAAAAGAGAACCTGAGGCGTATCGTGTCTTTATTCCCAAAGGTGGCAGAGAACGTTTCGATTTTCTGAAAGCGGCTCTTCAGCAATCGGTCTTCAATATAGATTACCTATTTATAGAAGCATTTTTTGAATATGCGGCTGCTTCCTCCGGGAATGAACCTGACTATATGGATATCCGCGAGAGATTGAGAGTGGTGCGCAATCTTGTGGAGAATGCTTTCTACAATATCAGACAGGAGACAATGCCAACGCTTCTCAAGAGAGTGGATTCACTGATGGCTTCAACAGATAATCTTGACTCTGAAGAAAAGGAATCATTCCCTCAGGTTCAGGTCAGGGAGGAGATTCTTAAACTCAACTGGATAAAAGAAAATCCGGCAGACAAGCTGACCATAATGCTTATAGAAAATCACTCACTGCTTGTCGGTGATCTTTCAGCTTATACAGAAATGAAAGAAAATAAGCTCTACGTTTCTTCGCTTGAGTCACATGGGTCATTCTTCAGTAACACTGCCATGAGTAATCTTGATAAAGTAGAGGTTCTGCTTCTCACTTTTGGTGATTACGGGAAGCAGGCCGGTTGGAAACGTCTTTATGGTGGAAGAATAGCAGACAACTGGCGAATGGATATTTTCAGTCGTGCTGAAAAGCACACAGGGAACATTATTCGCGAGATGCTTCTTATGTATCCCCTTTTCGATGAAAGGAGGATGAAAGAACATATTGAGAATTGGCTGAAGGAATGTGATGATGAAGGCGTCTATCGCTGGAGGTATTATCTCGTGAAATATCCTTCGATGAGGAGTCTCCAATCAGCACGCTATCAGAAAACCTATTGGGATAATAACCGTTATGACTGGCAGATGCTCAATAGCCCGACGCGCAGAGGCTACTATCAGTTTGTATTTCTGAATGAATTAAACGAGCAGCTGAATTCGAAAAAGCCCGATAGTGCGGAAATAAGACAGAAAGGGGATCCTCTCCATATAAAGGATTTGGGCTGGACTGTATATCAGACGGAGAAGGGCTATAGGATAAATTATGTCAGTGACGGGGAGAAAATGGAGCAGACCTTGGTAATTCCTCAGACCCCGGAAGACATCGACACGATAGACAGGGTAAAATTCTTCATTGAATTTTACAATGAAACGTGCGAGAAAAACGGTAATTCATAAACAAATTGAAAAAAGCATGATACAATATTCAGATAGAAAGACCTCTCTTTCTGATACGCCTTTTGATTCTTCTATAAATGATTTCGGAACTGAGAGATATGTCAATGGATTGATTCGTTTTATAGAGCGTTCTTCGGCTCCGCTGACGATTGCTCTTCAGGGAGAGTGGGGGAGTGGAAAAACGTCGCTCATGAATAAGCTCCAGGTCAATTTATGTGGCGAAGGAAAACCATTTATAGGAGTCTCTATCAACACTTGGGAATTTTCAATGCTGGCGACGCCGGAAATGGCAGTAATCAGTATTTTGGAGTATCTGATTCAGACATTGAGCGGTCAGGATTCTGAGACTAAAAAGATAATGTCAGGATTGGTGAAGGGATTTATGAAAGGGATGTTGGGAGGATTGCATGAATATGCGAAAGCTAATACTTTCGGTCTGAGTTCTGCGATAACCGCCCCAATAGTGAGTGGCATTTCAGAAAATGAAGAAAAGAAGGTTAGTCTTTCTGATTTGAGAGCGGCTTTGACGAAAGCGATTAAGAAGTCATTGGTCAATGGTAAAAGGGGTATTTTGGTTTTTGTAGATGATCTTGACAGGCTTAATCCCTCATTGGCTGTAGAGATTCTTGAACTGTTGAAAAATGTATTTACTCTTGAACATTGCATTTTTATTCTTGCGATAGACTATGAAGTGGTGGTGAAGGGTCTTAAACCAAAATTTGGAGAGTTGACAGAAAAGAATGAACGTGAATTTCGTTCGTTCTTCGACAAACTAATTCAGGTGCCGTTTTCATTGCCTGTAAGTAGCTACAAGCCGGATATGTTCGTACTTAATTCTTTGGCAAAAATCGGTTATTTATCACCTTCCGATATAGATGAAAATAATATCCGCCTGATTGACCCTATCAAGAAAATTGTAGAAAAATCGGTCGGGAAAAATCCCCGTTCAATTAAACGCCTTATAAATACCTTGTCGCTGCTGAATTGTATTTCAGCTTCCGGTAGTGATGAATATGAATCCTTTATTGAATCTGATGCAGGGAAAATTGCGAATATGGCAATTGTCGCAATACAGGTTTGTTATCCCAAGATATATAGGATGTTGGCAATTTCTCCCGATTTTTTGCATTGGAATGAAGAAGTCGCTGCGAGATTGAACATAGAAATTAAAGAAGAGGATGATAACAATGATTGGAAAACGGTTTTGAAACTGGTATGTGCCACTGACAGATTCCTCACTCTGCATTATAATGATATACTAAGCCTGCTGATATTATTAAGAGAAACTGTATCATCTGCGATTGATGAGGATGAGGCAGCGGATAATAGCTTTGGGAAAATAATCGGTGCTTTGATTAATAAATCTTCAGTCACAAGCGTATCGGATTCTGCCGATGCTCCTGTTATTGAGACTTCAGAGTTGCTCAGGAAGATTCATTCAAATGTTTCATCAATAATTAAGAGTAAGCGACCTGATATCAGTAATATTAAACTGCGTCCAATCACAGATAAAGGCGGATTTTTCATATACCTTTCTGATAATAAGAAGAGATTCGGTGTTTCATTCAAACCGAAGGAAAAGGCAGGGAAAATAGCATTCGGTATTGATTTGGAAATGCAGGTAGCTCGTCCCTCAAGATTGGTAGGCAAAGAATGGGAAGAGATGTATGGTGAGAAAATCGTGAGGGATTCTCTCCAAAAGTTTGATTCTGTCATTATGCCGCTGCTGAAAAATGCCTATTACTTTGAGGGTCGTACATATCCGGAATTAGGACCTAATTATATATTCCCGAGTTTTACTGCCGAACAAGCATACAGATGCGAAAAACACTGGCAGGATAATCACCTGAGCAATCTTGTATCTTATTGGATTAACTTAAAAAACATATCTCAATTTGATGATAAAATCATGGATACGATTGCCAATGTCATCATAGGCGCTTATGACTACCATTCCGGACTCCTGGAATGGAAATAAGAGAGAGGAAAAGATCGGTGAAGTCGAAACATGAAATAATTTATAAATTTAATTTGAGATTACGAAGTTGAATTGTTTTATAGTTCGCTGAAAATATGTAACTTTACAGCGATACAAATTAAATTTTTTATTATGAGATTCTTGATATCAATTCTTCTATCATTAATTGTTGGCGGGATGAATATATTCGCCCAGACAGATAATGAAAAACTCGTACAGGCTAAGTTAATAGTTGACGGTTTATTTTTCGATAACCCTAAATTAATGAAATCTCTTCTTCCCGGAGGCGCCTCAATAATTCCTATTAAAGATGAAGAAAAAAATATGATTATGGGTATATACCTACCGGAAGGTTTTGTTTTGGATGATTCAATAAAAGCCAAAGCAATTCCGGCTGAACGTGTTAAGTATTCCGATAAATTGCTCCGTGACTACAACGGACGCAGACCTCAGAATTTAGGAGTCTATGAGGGAATCGGTGTTAAAGAGGGAGAACCGTTTGTCAAATTTGAATACCGCGACATTGATAATAATGTCTGGAATAATGAAAAGTTAAAAGGCAAAATATTCGTTATCAATCTCTGGCAAACTGAATGTGGACCCTGCAGACGAGAAATGCCGATTCTTTCTACATGGAAAGAAAAATTTCCTGATGTGGTTTTTCTTTCCGCCTCACGACATAATAGAGAGGAAATTCTTCCTATCGCAGAAAAACATAATTTTACATGGACTCATCTTCAGGAAGCCTCTGATTTGGTAGCACTTGTTAGGAAAGAGGGTTTCCCTCTGACAATTGTAGTAGACAAAGAAGGTATTGTCCGTTTTGCCAAAGTCGGAGCTTCTCCAAAAAATCAGGCAGAGGCAGTCGCCGTTATCGAAGAACTCTCTAATTTATAAATGTTTCAGCAAGTATGTTGTGATTGAGCATGATGAATCCTGATGTTATAGTTATTTTTGAAATCGGCCTACCTACTTCAAAATAAGGAAAGACCATTGGATACGATGCACTTCTGAGAGTAATCTATGGAAATTTAATTATCGTAATCCAAAAAACAGGTCAAATTTTTGGATTATAATCCAAAAATTTGACCTGTTTTTTGG
>JAIDPA010000189.1 GCA_029062985.1 Muribaculaceae bacterium | reverse complement strand
ATTTTATTCGTTGCTATCTAAAATGAGGTTCTTTTTTATAAGAAATTTAATTCCTGCAGACTCCTTTTCGGATAACTATTTAAGCCTATGACCCTCTAAACTTTAAGCCGGACCTGCAAATAAAAAAGAAAGGCTGAATCATCAGCAATGATCCAGCCTTTCTTTACGTCATTTATTTTGCAGATTTATTCTGCGTATTTCTAATTTTCACTAATGTGCGTTTTCTCAAAATGTGCTTTTTCAAGCTTCTCCTTCACGTAATCAGCCGTCACTGTGAAAGTCTCAATCGGCTCTGATGGCACGTCATACATAGCATCCACCATTATTGTTTCTACGATTGAACGAAGTCCGCGAGCGCCAAGCTTATACTCTATCGCTTTTGAAACTATCAGATCAAGTGCTTCATCCGTGAATTCAAGTTTGACACCATCAAGAAGGAAGAGCTTCTTATATTGACGCACTATTGCATTCTTCGGCTCTGTCAGGATTTTCCGCAGTGCTTCCTTATCAAGAGGTTCGAGACTGGTGAGAATCGGGAGTCTGCCAATAATTTCAGGTATGAGTCCGAACGATTTCAGGTCCTGGGGCATGACATATCGCATCAGATTTTCTCTCTGCTTTTTCATCCCGGCTCCGTCATGACCGTAACCGACGACATGTGTATTCAGACGTGAAGCTATCTTACGCTCAATACCGTCGAACGCACCTCCACAGATAAACAAAATATTCTTTGTGTCGACAGCTATCATCTTCTGTTCAGGATGCTTTCGCCCTCCATTTGGCGGAACAAGCACAGTTGAACCTTCGAGAAGTTTCAACAGACCTTGTTGCACTCCTTCGCCACTTACGTCACGTGTAATTGAAGGATTATCACTCTTACGAGCAATCTTATCTATCTCATCAATAAAGACAATACCTTTCTCAGCCCTTTCCACGTCATAATCACATGCCTGCAAAAGACGTGTCAGAAGAGATTCGATATCCTCACCGACATATCCCGCTTCAGTCAGAACCGTAGCGTCAACGATAGCGAAAGGCACATCAAGGAGTCGGGCGATTGTCTTAGCCAGAAGTGTTTTACCGGTGCCGGTCGGTCCTACGAGAATGATATTTGACTTCTCAATATCAACATCGTCCGAGCCTACTTCCTGATTGACTCGCTTATAATGATTATAAACAGCCACAGAAAGATATTTCTTTGCTTCCTCCTGTCCTATTATATACTGATCAAGGAATTCCTTTATTTCCTTTGGCTTTGGCACACTTGCCGCTTTTTCGGCTTTCCCGGCATTGGCTTTAGCAGCTTTTTTCAGCTGGGAATCACGCGCATCGTCAATAAACTTGATACAGTCCGTACACAGGTTCAGTCCGTCGAAGACAGTGACAACTGGAGTGTCCGGTCGGTCGGTCGCCCCGCACATCGAACAGACAAGCCCTGATGATTTTTTCGCCATTATCTGAGGTTTATTAAATTATTTATCTTCCTTTTTAGGGTTAATCAATATTTTATCTATCATTCCGTATTCCTTCGCCTCTTTCGCAATCATCCAGTAATCACGATCGGAGTCGGCTTCTACCTTTTCAAAAGGCTGTCCTGAATGATCGGAAATGATTCTGTAAAGTTCTTCCTTGAGCTTGAGAATCTCACGGGCAGTGATTTCTATATCAGATGCCTGACCCTGAATACCACCCATCGGCTGATGAATCATCACGCGTGAATGAGGAAGAGCATATCGTTTTCCTGCCTGACCTGCTACGAGGAGCACGGCTGCCATTGAAGCTGCCATACCGGTGCAGATAGTTGAGACATCGCTTGAAACATACTGCATTGTGTCGTAAATACCAAGTCCGGCATATACGGATCCACCCGGTGAATTTATATAAAGGTTTATATCTTTTTCAGGATCAATTGAATCAAGATAAAGAAGCTGAGCCTGGATTATATTGGCGGAAGTGTCTGAAACCTGTGTCCCGAGGAAAATGATTCGGTCCATCATAAGACGGGAGAATACGTCCATCTGAGTGACGTTCAGCTGACGCTCCTCAAGAATATAAGGGTTCATATAATCCGCAGAGGGATTGGTGGAGGTTACATTTCCTGCTGTCTTATCAAGATAACGAGTATAGCTGTCAAGTGTGTTAGAGTTGATACCCAAATGATTGACAGCAAAATTTCTAAAATCTTTCTGCATAATTTATTTTTTATACCTCTGAATAATTGAGGCGTTCATTATAATATACCTAACAAATCTGAAAGGTAAATGGATTAAGTTTGAAAACCGAACGAATACCGGCTTTTCAAATAAAAGCAGCAAATATTATGCCAAAAACAAAAACGGCGCAAGCGCCTTGACAGCTCTTGCGCCGGTTTTTTTAACTTTTTTCCCGACAGGATGCTTATGCTTCAGCCTTGGGTGCGAAAAGTTCGCGGAATTCTTCTACAGAGACTTCTTTGTTATCAAGGGTTACATTTTCCTTTATAACCTCAAAAGTCTTGCGGTTGAGTGCATTCTGAGAAAGCATCTCGCGGCTCTTAGGATCTTTTACAACTTCCTGAGCATATTTTTCCACCATTTGCTCTGCAAGCGCATTCGGACCATACTGCATGAGCTGACGGACAACAACGCCTCTTGCTTCATCAAGAAGGTCTTCTTCTGTTACAGTGACATTGAATTTGTCAGCAATGCTGTCGCGGATAAGATCCCAGTTGATCTGACCACGCATTTTTGCAAGCTCCTCGTCAGCATTCTCAGCCGTGATTTCATTATTCTGACGAATCAGGAAGTCCTTGAGCATTTCAACTGGAAGTTCGAGTTCACCGACAGCTTTTTCTATTGCATCCTTAGCATCAATTGAGAAACGATAATTTGAGTCGTTTTCAAGATTCAATGCGAGGAGCTCCTTGATGGTGTTTCTGAACTCTTCTTCATTGTGAGCCTTGTCTTTCCCGACAGCGTTGTCGAAAAATTCCTGATCCATCTCAGCCGGCTTCAATACGATAATCTCCTTGATTTCAAAATTGAAATCGCCCTTATGGTTCTCAACGTCGCTCTTGTCGATGTTAAGCATGGAAGAAAGCTCAACTTCGTTGCTGTCGCATGTAGCAGCAGGATTGAAAACGACTACATCACCGGGATGTTTCGCCTCAAAGAGCTTCTTCTGGTCGTCGTTCTTGAAATGCATGGGAGCAATAATGCCGTTTTCCACAACGATACCACCCTCCTTGACAGAGCCGTCAGGATTAAGTTCGGTGATTACACCCTTGATGACAGCATTAGGTTCAGTTTCTTCGCCGGGCACCTGACGTCCGAAACGTTTGCGCAGACCGTCAATCTGCTCATTGACCATGTCGTCTGTGATGTTGATATTGTAGTAAGGAACGTGGAGATCCTTATTCACATGATTGTCAAATTCGGGAGCGACACCAACCTTGAAACGGAAAGTGAAGTCTTTGTTTTCAAGTTTAAACTCATTATCGACCTGAGGAACAGGCTGACCGAGCACCTGAAGCTTATTCTCCTTAATATAATTGAAGACTGCATCACCTACTTCACGGTTGACAATCTCATATTTAACTGAATCACCAAATTTCTTGGCGATAAGACCTGCGGGAACATGACCGGGACGGAAACCGGGTTCAGCATGTTTCTTTCCGATAGCCTTGAGCTCTTTGCTCACTTTATCTGCATAGTCTTTTTCCTCGAGAGTGACGGTAATCATGCCGTTCACGTTATCGAGTTTTTCGTAATTTACGTTCATCGTGACTTTATATCTTGTTTATTCTGATTTTTGGCTTTTTATAAGCACTCTTAGCGCCTAAAAAAAGCTCCCCGGCACTCCTGCCGGAGGGCTGGGGAGCTTTTTCGGCTGCAAAGATATTAAAATTTATTCGCCTCAGCAAATTTCCTGAGTCTAATATCTTATATCTTTAAACTTTTTAGGATTTTAATAATTCAGCTGAAAAACTCGGTAAATACCTTTACAATATCAATATGGTCTGAAACGCCGGCGGTCTCTCGAGCAGAGTGCATCGCCCAGATAGCGGCTCCCATGTCAACTCCCTTTAGATCCAACTGTTTGGTCAGAATGTTTCCGAGCGTTGAACCTCCTGCCACATCTGAATGATTCACAAACATCTGGCAGGGAACGCCTGCCTTGCGACATAAGTTCTTGAACACTGCAGATCCTTGCGCATCCGTCATGTATTTGCAGTTGGCGTTTATTTTTATGACCGGACCTCCTCCAATGACAGGATGATTAGTCGGATCGCTCTTTTCATTATAATTGGGATGCCATGCATGTGCGTCATCTGCTGAAACCATAAATGATTTTGCCACTGAACGAAAGAAGTCCTCACGTGTTCCGCCCAGACATGTGACGAGTCGCTCCAGAAGATCCCTCAAAAGGGGCGAATGTGCTCCCTGCTTTGTTCCTGAACCGGTCTCCTCGTTATCAAAAACTGCCAGCACACGTGTGTCTTTTGCGGGCTTGTCGGCAGCAGCAAGGAGAGCTTCGAGTCCGGCAAATGCCATTGACAAATCGTCGATTCGCGCCGACTGGAAATATTCTCCTTCCGCCCCACAGATGCCTGCCGGCTCAAGAGGATATAGATTAATCTCATAGTCTATGATATCCTCCGGAGATATGCCAAGGTGATTTGCGACGATTTTCTTTACAAAACCGCCATGCTGCTTTGCCTCGGCTATCTCTTCCTGAGAAAAATATCCGATAACGGGTTTCATATCTTTCTGAACGGACAGCTTATTCCCTTCATTGACCTCCCTATTGAAATGAATAGCAAGATGTGGAATGGTGGCAACCGCTCTCTTAAGGTCGAAAACCTTCATCTCGGGATTCAGAACATCTCCTGAATCCAACATTACGCGTCCGGACATCGACAGCGGACGGTCAAACCAAGTATAGAGGATACCTCCTCCGTATTTTTCCACATTCAGGCTCACCACTCCCCCGTCTCCATATATCTCCGCATTGGGTTTGATTTTGAAGCAAGGACTGTCTGAATGCGCCGAAACGATACGGAACGCATTGTCGCCAGCCTTATCTTCGCCGGCTATGAAAGCCATCAGCGCACTGCCGTTCTTTACGACATAGTGCTTCCCGCCGGTCTTTATATTCCAGGCATCTTCCTGACGCAGTTCTGTGAAGCCTGCTGCATCAAGTTCCTTTTTTATTGTCTCTACTGCCAGAAAATTACATGTGGAGGCGTCAAGCCATCCGAGAAGTTTTTCAATCATTTTTATTTGGATTTAAGGATTTCTTTTGGTATCTATCATTCTCCGCCACGATATTTCACATGGTTAAGGGCTCTGAGCACATTACACAAGGTCTGACTCCAATATTCCTCGAAATTCTCCTTACACTGAAGGAAAGCCTCAACTATGCTGTCTCCTTCCGTGTCTCTGACTATGGAGGCAAAGTTAAACAGAGGCTGGAATATATCTGCAAGGGATTCTGCAATCGAGGCTGCTATCGGACTGTCGCTGTATTTCATATCTTCCTCGAAAGTCTCAAGGAAAGTATCGTCAGCTCCCATAACAGCTTCTATCGGACGACGTATGCTCTCATAATATTCTTCATCCACATAATCCGAAAACTCTGCGAATTCATCGAGTGAGACCACATCTTCGGAAGAGATGTCAAAAAACTCCCAATAAATTCTCGGAAGCAGATCAAGCATACGGTCTATAAATTCATCATGTTCCATCTCGGCTGCCCTTTCGCAGGCATTACAATAGTCTACTGCCAGAGAGGTGAGCCTTATGAGACGCTGATTTATATTTGTCGGTTCGGTAATCATGGTTTAACTATAAAGATTATTTTGTCTGATATAATCGCTTACGGCTATTGGAACAAAATAATTGATGTTTTTTCCTGTCTTTAGCAAATTGCGGATAAATGTTGATGAGAGCTCCACAGTAGGAGCATCCTGAAGATACGTGACTTTATCCGGAAGAGGAAAGGTTATTTCATATCCGGGTCGCGGATAAATGATAATTCCGAATTCGTCTATTATTTTGTCAGCGTTTCTCCATCGGTCAATGACTTTCCAATTGTCGCTTCCTATAATAATACGGAAAGAATGCTGAGGGAAAGCCTCACGCAGTCTGCAAAGAGTTGTATATGTGTATGAAGGGACAGGAAGAGAAAGTTCAAAATCGGAGGTTCTGACTCCTTCGCATTCTTTCGCCACTAAGTCCACCATCTGCAGACGATGAGCATCCGCAGCAGGGTGAGTGCCCTGTTTCAAGGGATTAAGCGGACTTACCATGAGCCACACCTCGTCGACCTCTCCGCTTTGCGCCACAAAATTAGCCAGCATCGCGTGTCCTGAATGGATAGGATCGAAACTTCCGCTATATATCCCTATTCTCATACCTTTGTAATATAATATTTCTATTTGCTGACGGAAGAGGCAAATCGTATGATTTCGGAAGCTACCTCATCAACAGCTTTTTCAAGCTCATCGTTGACTACGACAGTGTCAAAACTATCGGCAAACCCCATCTCATATTCTGCCTTGTCGAGGCGTCGCTGTATTGTTTCAGGGGTATCTGTCGCCCTCCCTCTGAGTCTCGCTTCAAGCACACTGAGGCTGGGAGGCATAACGAAAATGGCAAGAGCATGGTTGCCGAAACGTTTCTTTATGTTCAGCGCTCCCTTGACGTCTACATCCATTATCAGGTTATTTCCCTGTCCGGTCACTCTTTCCACTTCACTTTCGAGCGTGCCGTAACAGGTACCTTTATAGACTTCTTCCCACTCTACAAATTCCCCATTCTCAACTTTACGCCGGAATTCTTCGGGAGAGAGAAAAAAATAATCTTTCCCGTCAATTTCCTGTCCGCGGGGTGCCCTACTGGTTGCTGATACTGAAAAACCAAGCCTGAGGGCTTCATTTTCCATCAGTCTTGATATGATGGTTGATTTCCCGGTGCCGGAAGGAGCCGATAGAATAATGATTTTACCTTTCATAAGACGTTGAGAACCTGTTCTTTTACTTGTTCGAGTTCATCTTTCATCCTGACCACTATCTGCTGCATTTCAGCATGATTTGATTTTGAGCCAAGGGTGTTGATTTCCCTGCCCATTTCCTGAGCTATGAAACCTAACTTCTTACCTTGCCCGGAATGATTATAGTCATCCTCTCCGCCCAAAGTCTCCATAAAATAATTTAGATGAGCGGAAAGACGAACTTTCTCCTCCGTCACGTCAAGCTTTTCAATATAGAAAATCAGTTCCTGTTCAAGTCTACCCTTATCATATTCTATTGAAGTCAGACGGGAGAGCTGTTCTTCAAGTCTTTCCCTGATTTTCGGAACTCTCTCTGCTTCGTATGGCGCTATTTCAGACAGCAGCTGACGGATACGTTTGATCTTTTCCACAAAAAAGGCATACAGCTTTTTACCCTCTTTCCTGCGGAATTCAACCAAAGCATCCACTGCTTCCATGCAAGCAGTGATAAATGCTTCCTTCTCCAGTTCATCAACTGCCGTGGTCTCGACTTTCATCGATTCAGGCATTCTCATAAGCAGAGAATACCAGTCGGCAGGTTGTGGGAGATTCAGGCTTTTTCCAAGATTCTCAAGCTGTTCCTTATATTGTGCAAGCAATTCAACGTTTACGGTTGTAGTGGTTTCCGACACTATATTCTCTACAGTGGCTGTCAATTCGACTTTTCCTCGTTCAAGACGTTCAGCAAGCGCATTGCGCATCGTAACCTCCATTTCGCGAAAACAGGGAGGAACCCTCATTGAGAGATCCAGCTGCTTGCTGTTCAGAGATTTTATTTCAACTTTAACTCTGCGATTAGGAGTCTGAGCACCACCGCGTCCGAAACCTGTCATTGAAGAAATCATATCCTTATATATTTTGAATGCAAATTTAGCAAGATTTTCCGCATTTTCCAACAATAATGATAGTTTTCTCATTTTCCTTTTAGACACTTGTCTAATCTTTTTATCCTTCATTATTTTTACTTAACCTTCCGGAACCTGACCTGATGATTTCTTTGAATTCATGGCTGGGAAAGGAACAATGGCATAACTTTCCTCAGAAATTCTTAAACAATTTTTATATAAACCCATGCTTATAAATAAAAAAGAAAACTTTTTCTTAATTAGTCTTTCATTTCTCAGCATTTTTCATTTACTTTGCGTTATTATTTGCGAGACATACCGGTTCAGGCGTCTGCATAAGGTATGTCGTATCTCTTCTCCATGCAAGACAAATTAACCCAAATAATCAAAAATAACCTATGAACAACGACGAACTGCTCAAAACCGTCAAGGAAAAAGCTGAGAAATGGCTTGGTCCTCAATATGACGAAGAAACTCGCAAGGAAGTAAAGGCAATGCTGGATGCTGACGACAAGACAGCCCTGATTGATGCTTTTTATAAAGATTTGGAATTCGGTACAGGTGGTCTCCGCGGAATCATGGGCGCGGGAAGCAACCGTATGAATATCTACACTGTTGGAGCTGCCACTCAAGGTCTCGCAAACTATCTGAATGATTGCTTCAAAGACCTACCGCAAATCACGGTGGCTATAGGTCATGACGTGAGAAACAATTCACGTAAGTTCGCCGAACTTGCTGCTGATATCTTCTCTGCTAACGGCATTAAGGTTTATCTCTTTGAAGATTGCCGTCCCGTGCCTGAGGTGTCTTACACAATCCGTAAACTCGGATGTCAGAGCGGTGTCATGGTCACTGCAAGCCATAACCCGAAAGAATATAACGGATACAAGGCTTACTGGAGCGATGGAGCTCAGATGATTGCGCCTCATGATGTTGAGACTATAGCTTATGTGAATGCTATCACTTCTGTTGATCAGATTAAGTTCACACCCAATAAAGATCTCATCCAGATTATCGGTAAGGATATTGACGAGCAGTATCTTGACGATATCAAGACTTTGTCTCTTTCTCCGGAAGCTATCAAGAAGCATGCCGACATGAAGATTGTCTATACACCTATTCACGGCACAGGCGGAATGCTTATCTTTGACTCTCTTAAGAAATGGGGCTTCGAAAATGTCATCCATGTTCCTGAACAGGATTTGAGGAGCGGTGATTTCCCCACTGTTGATTCTCCCAATCCTGAAAACGCCGAGGCTATGGCAATGGGTGTCGCCAAGGCTAAAGAGACAGGTGCAAGCATTGTAGTTGCTTCTGACCCGGATTCAGACCGTATCGGTCTCGTCGTCCGCGACAGTAAAGGTGAGTATCAGCTCGTAAACGGCAACCAGATTGTAATGATATTCCTTTATTATATCATCACCCGCAACCGTGAGCTTGGCAAACTTAACGGCAATGAATATTGCGTGAAGACGATTGTGACCACTGAGGCTATCAAGCGTATTGCTGAAAAGAACGATGTGAAATGTTACGATTGCTTCACAGGGTTCAAATGGATTGCCGATGTTATGCGTAATCTGGAAGGCAAAGAGCGTTACCTTGGTGGCGGCGAGGAAAGCTACGGATTCCTGCCTGAGACTTTCGTGCGTGATAAAGATGCTGTTTCCTCAATCACTCTCATGTGTGAGATTGCAGCATGGGCAGCTGAAAAGGGAATGACTCTTTATGATCTTCTGATTGACATCTATGCTGAGGTTGGTTTCTCTCGCGAACGCAGTGTCAGCGTAGTGCGTCCGGGAAAAACGGGGGCTGATGAAATCGTGGCAATGATGAAGAATTTCCGCGAAAATCCTCCCAAGTCGCTCGCCGGTTCACCTGTGGTTGTTATCAAGGATTATGCCGACCTTAATTGCAAGAATCTGAAGACAGGGGAAATGGAAAAAATGAATTTCCCGACCACTTCCAACGTGCTCCAGTTCTTCACAGAAGCAGGCGACAAGGTCTCAGTACGTCCTTCAGGCACAGAGCCTAAAATCAAGTTCTATGTTGAGGTTCGCGAAGTAATGCCGTAAAAGTCTGATTATGAGGC
>JAIDPA010000188.1 GCA_029062985.1 Muribaculaceae bacterium | reverse complement strand
ATCTAAATCGTATCTGCTAAGATAACAAATTCAGATTATTTTTCTGCCTTCTCGTGTCTACTTTTCATGGGGCAACAGAAATGTAGAGAATTTATTGTAGGAAATGTAGCTCAATGGGCTTAAACTTTAGGTTACTGAGTTTTCAAAAAGATATAGCAATGAAAATAAATAATAGAAAAATAAACAATAAAAGCCTGCTGAGCAGGCTTTTATTGTTTATTTTTCTATTTATGCTTAATTCTTAATCTTTCATTTTCATGGCTTTTTATTCCGCTGCCATCCAGTTGTCTGCCTGAGTATAGGCTCCCGGCTCAATGCTGAGCACGAGCACGTACTTACCTTCAGATGCGGCATAGTCAGGATCAACTACGTAGGAAGAATCACTCTGCTGTTCGACAAGTCGCAGATTTACCAAGTTCTCACCATAATTACCGATCGCCTCAAATAGAGCATCTGTATAAGTGGGACAGCCCATATCCATTCCCATATCTTCCATTTCCTGAAGCAGAGAGGTGCAGAACGCACACTGCTCATAATTGGCATTATCTCTTGAGCCGTTGCTGTAAGGAAACAGGAAGAAATAAGAGAAATTGCTCAGTTCATCGGCATTATCACCATACATCGCAACAGCACTGACCTGCGGAACCATTCCGTAATAACTCACGGCATAACCGTCAGTCGGGTCAAGCCATAAGTTTCCTTCATCTTCAACCGGATTGATTGAAAGGCTTTTATTTGTAGCAGATTTAAGATCCTCACTTGACAAACGATGATCAGCCACACCGAACACTTTAGTCACAAGATCTTTAGCTGTGACCTTAACCGGCGTGGTACGTTTGGAGATAAGCATTTTCACCACCTTGGCATCGGCAGCGGGAGATTTCTTCTGCCCGAAAGAGGCAAAAGTGATGAACATAGCCATAACGGCGAGTGCAGTGAGTCGGATAGATGTCTTCATAATAGAATGAGGAGAATTTTGGTGTTTAATCCCGGCTTAGATTGTCCCTCGCCGTTGTGTTTGTCCTAATTATACCCATATAACGATATTTATGCCTCCGGGTTCGACAGCAAAATGTTAAAAGTGTGAACGACATTTGTTAAAATCCTTCTCCCCCTCTTTCCATAGCATTTATATCTTTATCTACTCCTTTATGACTCCCCTCTTTCTTCTCCCTTATTTTCATCCTCCGGTTTTATTTCCTTCAACTTCGACTCCCTATACTGCGCAGGGGTAATACCGAAAATCTTTGAGAAGTGATTGTAGAAAGTGGCTCTCCTTATATAGCCGCTTGTCTCCGCTATGGCGTCAATGCTCCAGTCCGGATGTTCCTGAATGAGCATTGCCGCATGTTCCACTCTCAATTTATTAATATATTCTCCCGGTGTCATACCGGTGTATTTGTCTATAAGCTGAATGACTTTATTTCGAGACAGACCGCTCACCTCCACAATTCGTTCACGATTGAATGAAGGATTGGAAAACAGGTCACTATTTATCAATTGCTGCTGCATACGGATAAATTGCGAACGACCCTCCTCTTCCTCTTCAGGCATTACAGGGGTGAGCTTATTCATATTCAATAATTCATCAATTCTATCGGAGGCTATCTTATGCTGTTCTTTCTTCATTCTGTATGCATTGAATAAAAGAGCAATAATTATCAATAAGAATACAGCTATTCCTATAGAGGAAATGATAAGAATATTTCTTCTCTGAAGCTTGGAATTGGTACGTTCTAATTTGAGCTGTTGCTCATTTAGGGCAAAGATGGTTGCAAGCTCTCTTGCTTTGGCGGTATTCTCCCTTATGTTAAGGCTATCCTTAATGCCGGATGCTCTGCATGAAAAGCCGTAAGCTTCACGAAATTTTCCTAAGCCGGCAAATGCCTGCGCATTTGAAGATAGAAGACTGACGTAATCATCATTAATTGTATCTCCCACTGCCATAATTGGAAACAGCGGATGAGTAAAATCCAATACGGTGTTCCATTTCTTTGAAGCTAAGAGATAATCCGTAATGTAAGCTCTCCCGATAGGATTCCCGGCATAAGTGGTGGCCATAAAATCATTATAAGCTTTCTCCGCCTCCTGTCTCCTTCCGAGCATCTCGGCGCAGGATGCAATCCGGGCATAAGTATATGCCCGCTGTTGATCGGTAAAACCGTCGGGTGCGCCTCCATTTTTATCTATTCTCTCAATTAAGGAAAGTCTTTTATAACCTTCGTTAAGACCATCAAGGAATTTATCCTCTTCAAAAAGGTTGATTATCTTCACCCCGTAGGCAGCGGATACATTTGCGAGCACCCTCGCTTCCTGTGAGTTTCCACCCTGTTCTATAATTTGATTTATATAGCCATATCCCCTCTCTCTGTCACCCATCTCAAAAGAGGTCTCTGCCATAGTGAGTAATGTTATAAGCTCGGCAGGGAGATTTCCGGTCTCCCTTGCCAGATTCATAGCACGGGTTGAGGTGGCTATTGAGCCTTGAAAGTCGCCAAAAAATCTCTGTGCGCCTGCAAGCAAAGTCAGAGCGTTGGCATGCTCTTTGGGATGCATATTTATAGAATCTGATGCTAAGGCATCTTTAGCAAACTTCTGCACTAAAGAAAACATTCTTTTTTCATTGTAAGCAAGACTCCGCAGCAAATTAATCTGAAAATCTGCCAATACCGGTTCTTCAGAAATCTCAATTCTATCAAGAATTTCTATTACACTATCCGGATTTTCCACCACCTTACTCCTTAGCTCCTGAGTCAACGATGCAGTTGCTCGGGAAGTGAAAGACCCTATCTGCAATAATAGGCAGATGCCTAAAAATCTACATATCCGTTTCATTGATTCCATATTCAAACAATTAGTGCAAGCCTTAGCTATCACAATGCAAAATTACAAATTTTACCTCGCTTCCCCATCATACCAACAAAATATCGCAAAATTAATAATTAATTGATTTTCAAAGAATAGACAAATAGAGTACAAGGAAAAGTACAACAACTTGCACCCTGTACGCTCAAGAATGACTCCCAGAGTACAGACAATACCCTGAATTTCTTTCAAACCTTCATGAGGCGTCATAATTTTGCAAAAAATAAAGATCCACCAATATGTTAGAAAGAGAAACAATTAACGAGAGGATAAAGGCAACTCTTCCTCTCCTGTCTTTAATAGCATTAATTATAGGCTGCGTTTTGGGTATCGTAATGATTCTTGCTTTACTCAAACTGGCAGCCGCCTGTTAGATGTCAGAACGAATCCTGCAGTGTCTCCCCGGCCTTACGCAGGATTAAAATTGAAAAGATGGATGACAAAACAGGGTATTATTTACTATGTCTCAACAGCAGGCAAAGAGAATATTTATGCACATAACATTCAAATATTTCAAAATAATTAATCTAAAACTCTTAAAGAAACTGAAATGAAAAAGAGATTATTTTCAATGATGATGCTCTCATTAGCTGTCATGCTGATGGGCATATCCTTCGTAGCATGTGGTGATGATAAGGATGAACCTAATCCCAATCCTCCGGCACCTTCACACCCGGAAAAAATCGCAATCGCCTATAATCTGGAACTTGGCGACGGCTGGTGGGATTTCTTTGATATAGAGGCTACGTATACCGCAGCAGACGGGAAGATAGTGACGGAGAAAATAGTAAACACCTCGCTGAAAGGATGGGCTAAAGTAGAAATAGTGAAATATGAGGATATCGTGAGCGAATATATATTCAATGTCAAGGCTACTCCTAAAGCAGATATGCCACAGATTGACACTAATGCCACTTATAATTTCGACAAAAAAGCTGAAAGTTTCGCCTATGCCCTTGATGCTGCCGAAAAGCCTGAAAGCATTATTGCCACTACCAGCAGCAACTCCTCTCTGACAATTGCAGGTTCTAATGTGGAAAAATACCTCAGCAGCAGCCACGAAAATCTCGGAGCCGGCACAATAACAGTCAAAAAGTAACATATCATAAAATCATTTATTACTAATGGAACGATTTCACTGCAGTCCAATCTGCATATTAGCTTTATTATTCATTATCTTAAATGTCACATCATGCAAATCAGACGATCCTATTTCTATCGATGATCCTATCGTTACAGCTGAAGGCATTCATATTTCCGTTTTAGACGGTGCCTGTTCGTTCAACGTAAAGGTTGAGGGAAAGTGGGAGGCAATGTTGTCTGAAAGCTGCGACTGGGCAACTATCCTCAATCCCGAAGGAGTAGGAAATGGGACAGTAGAAATAATCTATGACACTAACAATACAGGCATCGAACGTCATGCTACCATTACGGTTAAATCCGGGAAAGACAATGTGGCAGTAGAGCTTTATCAAGCTGCATCGATTGATGGCTCAGCCCCTGATAATGATGTAGAATTTATCAAGCTTGCAGGCACGAAGTATATCGGGTATGGGTGTAATCTGTTAGAGTTTTTTGAAGATGCAAAAAATAACCCGTTGACCTATACCTCCTGCAATGTTGTTAACACTACCGCCATCAGTCGCCTCATGGAGAATGATGATTTCGGTGAATATGCCACCCTTGCCAACACTACTGAGATAACCAATACCGATTATGAGAGTGTGCGTATAGATACTATTGTCGACAAGAAGGATAATCTTAGTGTGTCATTAGATATTCAAATAGCTTACGGACTGATGAAATTCGGTCTTTCAGGTGCCTATCATGGAGGGGAGACTCTCAGCAGTCAGGTGCTTCAGATAAAGACCGGAGCCAATTACCCTACCCTGGAAGCTTCAGTGAACTATGCCGATATTCTCGCTGCCTATGATGAATGGGTAGAGGAAGGGAGTCCGAAAAAAGATTATCGCATGAATCTGCTGACCAAAGGGTTTGCCGGAATAAGGGAACAACTTCGAAAGGCATGTAATGAAGAAAAGGCTTCCTCAGAAGAGTTAAACGGAATAGTTGGAAGAATTATACGCGACTACGGCACAGGTATAGTGACCCGTTCCAAGTTAGGAGGAATGATTGCCTTACAACTGGAGGTTGATTCAGCCTATATCAAAGAGGTCCTCAGTCTTGATTCAGCAAAGATTACGGCAGATATAAAGGCGGGTTTATTTAATTTTAAAGGCGAAGCAAAAGCGACATACACCAATAATGCAATCAATCATTTCAGAAATTCACGCCATAAGATTAAGATGCTTGGCGGTGATGCAAAAATGATGAAAAGTATTATGTCAACTTTTGAAAATTCTTCATTTGACATGAAACTCGCAGATACCATTGAGGAATGGAGCAACACTATCGTAAATTCCAACGATCGAAATAATACTGCAGAGCTTCTTGAGGTAGAAGTTAAGCCGATATGGGTGATGTTCACCGACCCAAAGTCGGTGGCTGCGATTAAAGAGTATCTCAAGTCAAAGTATCCAAACTCAGAATTTTTAAAGAAATACATCGACTGATGTTTAAATACCGAATTTCCTTTCTTTTATTTTGTTTCCAATCGGCTCTTCTTCTGTTGCTGCCGGGCTGTGCAGAAAGGGCAGTAGAAGAACCCTTGAAACCTGAGAACAACTCAGGCGGCAAGGAAAAAGTAATTCAATTAGGCGGCGAGGAGAGTATTATCACTCTCCCCGCCCCTATTAATTCCTCAAAGCTTGATATGAGGAATGCCGACTTTATGACTGTCATGTCTGATGGAAGGGTATATTGCGAGAGGAATGATGGAATGACATGCCGCACAGCGTGCATTTATTACAACACTCCTACAGGGACACTCGATTCCATTATTTACTATCAGACACCTGCTCCCCTGTTTATAGGCAACTCTTTAGTGCAGTTTTACAAGCACTATGGAATAGGATATTCCTACAATGCCATCGGAGGAAACAGCTGTAATCTTCGTGATTTCAAATGTCAGATTCTCAATAGAGCAGTAATTGAGAATTTAGAAGAAAAGGAAGGCGTGAATCTGCTCAATGTAAACGTAAGGAATGAGGTTGAAGAGGAAAACAGTGTTTATACATCCCTTGTCGACTACGTTGCATCAGTCAATATTGACGCCTCTGTATCGGGCGATCTGGTTTTCTTCTCAGGTTCGGCATCCAAAGTTTGCGCCATATTTGAGGAAGGTACAAAAGAACAGTATATCTTACATAATAAGATTTCCACAGTCAATTCCGAATATTCTCTCAATTTCAGAGATATACGCTTATATGCAAAAGATACGCCTCAATTGCTGACCAGCAGTTTCAGAAACGCTTTATCAAAAATTACTGATAATAAATCAATCGACGATTTTATTTACAATTATGGCACTCATGTCGTGATCAGTTCAAAAATTGGTGCATCCCTGGCTCTTGATGTGCAAGTTGACAGACATATATTCAGTTCTAAGGAATATGAAGAAGCATTGTCGAAATCAGTAATAAAAACATTATTCAAATCAACTTCATCCTCTGCTTCTTCTCAAAGTAACTACACTGTTTTAAAAGACTCTAAGTGTATAATCGATGTAAAAGGTGGTGATTTATCTTTATTTGACGTTTGCATAGGATTGAATAGTTTCAACAATGTCAATATTCCGGCTAATCTTTCAGACAGATGGTTGGAAAGCATCTACTATGATGATAAAGAGATTAGTAAATCAAATGTTGAATTGATCGACATAAAAGTGATTCCTATTTGGGAATTCATCCCTGATGATGCATTAGCACACCAAGTTGAGGCAAGGATTACAGGCAATATGAAATTGATTCTTGATAAATTTGTCAATAGGAATTTCATAAACACCTCTTTTGAATCAAATCCCACATCCGTCACTTGCAGAATAGGCGATAAAAAGAATCAGACTTTTCAGAATCCTGACATCGTTGAAGTCATTGCAGCCAACCGCCATGTCGCAGCCATCTGTAGGGAATTAGTGCCGGAAATATCAACTAAGGAGAAAGTGCAGGTGGCTTATCCTATTTATGAGGGAAAGATAAAACTTAATTCAGGTCTATGTATCTATTCAGGCAAAGCTTATTCAGTGGCATGGAGTTATGACAATTTTAAGGTTAAAGAAATTGATTTGGGAGAGAGGGAAATCACTCCCGGCAGAATGTATATGAATTGCGGAGTACTTTCTCCCTACCCGTCTGAAAATCTCTCCTATCTCTCCTCTTCTTTCATCTTGGGATGTGAACGTCCCGGAGGAATAGGGATTGACGGCTCACTTCAGGGAAATATCTGTAAAGTGTTCAAGTATTTCGGTCATTTTTATCTTGACACCAAGACACGCTATGATAATTTGCCGGGCTGGGAGTTTGTCACATCACCCCCTTCCCTCTCATCCTCTTATAATAAATATTTCAATCCTTCTGACTATTCCAACCGAATGATGAGGAATGATGATTACACTTATCTTATAAACCTGACAGAAATCGGTTATCAGTAATGAAAAAATTTTGGGTAATATTTTTACTTACCGTCCTGCTCTCCGGATGTGGTTCGGACTCACCGCTTACGGATTCACCGCTACCGCTCAGCCTCAGTTGCTCAGAACCCGTAATAGACTCGTCCGGCAGATATCATACCTTCAAAATAGAAGGATTGACTTCTGATGAATTCACATTCAGTCTTAATCAACCCTGGGCATATGCAGAGACTGACAAAGTGGGAGCTGATGGCATAATTGAATTTTGGGCGGAAACAAACCAATCCCCGTTCGGAAGAAATCTGACTATCACCCTCACCGCCTCCGCCAACTCCACCCTAAGGGGAGAGATAGTTATCTATCAGAAAGGATTAGGGGAAGAGGGAGATAACTCCGGCGCAGATCCGATGAGTGATTTCCGGTTAGGCTGGGGACTTAATGCCTTCGATGAATATCAGAGTGCGGGAAGTATCCGTGGAGAAATACTCAATCTTGATCTTATCGCCTCGCACGATGCTGCGGAAGGATTCCAAAGTTTGCAAGAGGTGGTACGTTCCCAGTTAGACTACTATTGTGAGTCGGCAGCATCTCTAAAAGAAATGTCGGCATTACTCACCCAGCGCCAAGACAAATCGTCTTCATTTTTAGGGGTCACCAAAACCATCGCCCGCTATTCAAAAATTTCAAAAGAATCACAGACGCAACAGTATCTAAGCTATGCCCGTATGAGCAAAATCGTTGCGTCAAAAAGTATTGATGCAGGGGCTCTTCAATACATACTGGAACATTCATCACAAGACCAACTCCCATTCTCAACCGGATTCCGACAATATTATGATAATTTATTGAAAAATCCCACTACCGTCAATATAAGGGAGCTGCTGAATAGATTTGGCACTCACATTATAATTGAGGCTAACGCCGGAGGTATGATTGATTATGTAGCCACTTTCAACAGGCAGTATGTCGGAAATCTTGAGGAAATAAGCAAAGAGCAAAGTTCGAGAGTGTTCGGGAAAAAAGATTCACAGGTGTCAAAAGAATTAAAGGCATCTCTGACAAGTAATATTTCCAGTTCATATTCTGTAGAAGTAAAAGGCGGAGATGCCTCTCTCAGATCTTCTCTTTTAAAAAATATAAGTAACCTTGATGCCCTTGCTACTATTCCGGCTACAGAACTTCAGGCTTGGTTCTCATCAATAAAATACACTCCAGACAACAAACAGAACCTTGACTTGGTGGAATTTAAAGTCTATCCTATATGGAATTTGTTTAAGGATGCTTCACTTTCTCAAAGAGTAATGCAGCAGGTGATGGAGATGCAGAATCAGAGCAACTGTGAGATACCGGACCAAGACCTCAGCACGGATATGTATCTCTTTTCTGCAAATGATTCGAGATTCAATTTCTCTGATACTTCAAATTCCGGCACCTCATTGGTAAAGATATGCTATGTAAAAAATGTTCCTGTGCTGGAGATTTGTGAAGAATATGTTCCGAAGATTCGCTCTGACAGACGAATAAAGGTGTTTTATCCCATTTATAATGGAAAAACAAATCATGCTCAGGGTCTTTTTGCCGGAGATGGAGAAGGGAATCGTCCTGCACATCTTTCATTTTATGAAGGCACCTGTTATGTTACTCCTATTGAGGAATATGGAGCCTTCGAGAAATTAACTGACCTCTATTATATTCATGGAAATTTATACGAAAAAGATTATGGCAATACGTGTAACTCTCCAAGCGATTTAAAAGTGAAAGACCATCGCCTTAAGTTCAATAGTTGGACAGTTGACTATCCTGTAGTGAAAATAGGCTCGGGATATTGGACACGACAATACATAACTCAAAAAATGCAATTCGGAGTGAAAGGAGCCGGAGGAAGATTCATGACTAAGGAAATTGTAACAGACGGTTTGCTTTTCGCTGATATCTATCAAACTAATAACACCGGTTTTTTATCTCCCAACAGCAGCATTTACGGGCAACAGACAGATTCTTCCTTAGGGAAACAATTATTCTGGTATCTCCCTCTTTCTGAAAACCGTAAAGAGCTCGTGGAATATCTGGGAGGAAATATGAAGCCCCTTTTCAAAGGACAACCCACAGGCTTCGATGCCCAATTTGAAGGATATTACGGTTCGTATGATGAAAACGGTAATGATCTCCGTAAAATGGAGCGGCGAAATAAAAATCTAAAATGCTATGTGCCGTTCAAAGACGGGGCTGCTTCATCCAATGGTGAGGCATTTGTTCTCTCATCTGATTACACCTGGAAGAGAATCGTAACATCCACCTCTTTCAACTATTATCCGGTAAGACTATTCAGAACCTGCTATTTTACACATCAAAATCTATGATATTATGAAACTGAAAAAACTTCACATATTCATATTTTTATTATCGGCTACTCTATTCTCCTGCACAAATAATGAACCGGCAAAACCTGAGGGAAAGGATGACAAAGATGAAGAATTCATCTTCCCTGAATTTTTTAAATATGCTGAAGTATTAGGTAAATTATATGGAATAAATCCTGAAGAAACTCAGACTAATTCTCCCATAACACCTTTGACCGGTTTGCCCCTTGATTCTTCCTCTCCTGATACATACACCATAGGGGTTGACTCTTTTGAAGAAGCTTGCAACTGGGCACTCGCCCACTGCATCCCGGAAGAGGAAAAAGAAAATTTCATCATTGAGCCGGAAAAGGAAAAAAGAATTGATTTCGGAGAATCAGGATATTTAATATGGAAACCGGAAAACTCACCCTCGTGTCTTGCACAGGTAGAGGTGATTTTCCCTGAATTTAAAATAGCTCATAGTTTTGACATACTACCCAAAAGTATGCTTCCTGAAAATGATAACAGTTTATTCTACAGGGGGAATATAGTTCAGGACACTACTGACAGGCAGTACTATATTGTGGTGCGGGCTTGCGAAGGAGATTATGGAATCATGTTGAGTTTTGCCGGGAAATGGAATGATAATAAATATAAATACAAGGAGTATAACGATTGGTGGAAAGATGATTTCGAACTTCCGATAGGTCCTTCTGAAGCTGCCTGGAAAGCCTATGCACAGATGTACTGGGACAACAGAGAAAATTTCGTCGCCCTGATGAATGATATTAAAAAAAATGTTAGTGGGATAGAATTTTTCGGAGCCCCGGCAGTCTACACTTTAATGGGTGACTCAAATAATTCCTATCGCTACGCTGTCGGAGAACCTTGGGGAGGGAGACATCTATGGTGGGCACGTAAAGTATGGAAACTCACACAAAGATACGTGTATATCGGTAGGAACGAAATAAGTCAGCCTAATTATTGGACCTTACCCTCCTTCAGGACTCAGGACTATCATGATGTTGACCATGACTATTGGAGCCACCCTTCATTTTATGGAGGAGTGCATGAGGAAAGATTTATAAACTCAAAATATTACATGGAAAGGTTTGTATTGGTCTATGAGAACAGTATTTAAGATAATATTCGGTATAGTTTCAATTTTATTTACATCGGGATGTAACAGAGAGTCAGAAGAAACTCCGGCAAAAGACAGTTTTCCCTCCGTTACGTATGTCAACACTCTGTCGGGAGGAGGTGATATCGGATATACTGATCAGATAATTGATGGATTGATGCAGTTTAATAATTTATTCAAGATCTCATTATCAATCAAGAATCCCTCTGACATGGATGAGGTAGGCGCTACTATACTTGATTGGTACACTTCTTCCCAAAAGAGCAATAATAAAAGCGTACTCGTGCTCGGGGATTATATGTATGAAGAATGTCTGAACAATCTCAATTTACATCTCTCAGACTCTCAGAACATCATTATAGTGGATACACCCTTAAGTAAAAATAGACAAAAAGGCGTCTACTCTTTTTTTATATCCAGATATGGGATTTCATATCTCGCCGGTCTTATGGCAGGAAATAGCGACCAAGCTAATATCATAGCTGCCTGTCAGGGAATAAAATCCATAGATGAAAGTGTGGCAGGTTTCTCCGCCGGATATAAGCAGGCATCCGGAAAGGAAGCCGGCATCGTCTATCTTGATTCAGATTATAAAGGATTCTCTTCTTCTCAGAAGGCATACGAATGTGCAAAAGATTTAGATGGCAGTTTTATCTATCCCTTGGCAGGAGGGTCTAACAATGGAGTATTCAGATACACCCGCGAAAATCCCTTCACCACAATGTTGGTAGCCGGTATGGACACCGATTGCTCTGTGTTAAGCACGAGAGTACCCTTTTCGGTCATTATTCCGATTGCCCACGCCCTGACTTCTGTCTTAACCGATTGGTATGAAAATAAAATTGAAACTCGCGACTTAGCATTCTGTCTTGGAGATGAGTTCGGAGCAAAAATTATGCTTAATGAATCCTTCTTATCAAATGTGTGGATATGGGAAGATTATTATGATTCGCCGGATTATTGGAACAATCAATTGAAAAAATATTCGGAAGAGGCACAATTAATAGAGAAAAGATATTATGAAAAGTAATAAAAGATGTGTGTTGGGAGGTTTGGTGAGTCTTATTTTTCTGATTGGAGTCGTGTCTTGTCAGGAGCCTTCCGCAATCGACAACAATGCCGACTCAACTTATAAAATAGCAGTGGTCATGCCTGATTTAGGAAACAACAATTGGCAGAATACCGTAAAAATGGCTATAGATAATCTTGAAGAGGCACAATATTCCTTAACCAATAAACTCCGGATTGAAGTTGAATGGATTGATGAAAACGCCCCTGAACTGAGCAATCAATTCACCCGTATTGCAAACGATGATTCTTACGTTGCCATGATTGGACCGTATCATTCCTCGAGTGCATATCAAGCTGCGGTTGCTTTTAATAAAGCAGAAATTAAAAAGCCTTTAATCCTGCCGGTTGCAACTTCTACAGAATTTCAAAGAGTGTTTGCCGATAAGGATTTTATATGGAATCTGACAGAAAGCGATCTGACACAATGCGAGATACTATTGACAGAAGCAAAACTGAACGGGAAGAAAGAGGTCTCTCTTATCGTAGCCGACACTGATTACGGCAAGACCTATATTGATTGGTTTGCATTTCAAGCATCCGAAATCGGACTAAAAGTTAACGATGTATGCATATACTCCACACATTCTGAACTGAGGCAATTTATTGAAAGAGTTCTATCCGGGAAGACATCTGACATGCAAATAATATTTACACCCGAAGAGACAGCCGATCTCATTGTGCTTGACAATGAATTAAAAAAATATCTTGATTCACATCCGCTATCATCCCTGCCTTCTATCTTTTGTTCTGACACTCTCAATTCAAGTGAGCTGGAGGGAAAATCATTAAATTTTATTTACGAGGGACTCTCGCCAACTGCCAATCCTAACAGCGGATTTATAAATCATTATCATTCAAAATTTTCCCAAAATCCCAAGAATGGGGAAGCTCAGCTGTATGATGCCGTGATGATGGTATATTACGGCTTAGTCTCGTCTCTATCATCAGGCGACAGCCTTAACGCCTCGATGCTTAAGATTCTTAACCGGCAAGGTAAGGCTGATTTAAAATGGCTCCCCGGAGATATTGCCTCGGTGTTATTAGCTTTGGAACAAGGAGATGCCTCAAAATTGAGTGGAGTATCGGGAGATTGGACTTTTGACTCAAAGACCCATACCACCATACTTAACACCACTTACGCTCATTGGATATTTAGAGATGGAAAATATTACACTATCGAATATATATCAACAGATGGAGGGCAACGAACCATCTCCACACTGCAGACGTGGGATGAACAGACCCGTAATAATCAATATTTTGATGAGAATCAACGCGATTTCACGTATGCGGAGTATAAAGGAAACTGGGCAGTGGTGATTGGGGCTTCGGATACTTGGGCAAACTATCGCCATCAGGCTGATGCCATAGCTATGTATCAGATTTTGAAAAGCCAAGGCTACCCGGACGATAGGATAATTATGATTATGGAGGATAACATCGCTTTTGACAGCAACAATCTTTACCAAGGCATTATCAGAGTTGAACCCGATGGGGAAAATATTTATAGAGATGTAAACGTGGATTATCATTTGTCAGACTTGACTATTTCGGATTTAAATGATATTCTAACCGGTCACTCCTCTGAAAGAGTGCCTGTTGCATTAGAGAGCTGTCAAAATGATAATATTGTGATATTTTGGTGTGGACATGGCAACTTCGGCAGATTGGCATGGGGGAGCAATGCATCTATTTCATCCTTTCAATTTAAAGAAATACTGACTGAAATGCATGAAGCTAAAAAGTATCGCAAGATATTTATAGCTATGGATGCCTGTTATAGCGGTTCGATAGCTGAAGAATGTCTCGGTATTCCGGGAGTGTTATTTATGACTTCTGCCAATTCTTTGGAGACTTCCAAGGCAGATATGAAGGATGAGACGATGGGTATATGGTTGTCCAATGGTTTTACAAGAGGCTTCCGGACTACGATTGCCGACACTCCTGACATCACCATACGCGATTTGTATTATAAATTAGTCCAGACTACGGTTGGGTCGCATGTTTCAGTCTACAATACAGAATCATTCGGCAATCTCTATCATAGCGGGATGAATGAATTCTTAAGATACACAGAATAACCTGTTTCCATCTCTTTGGAAGAAATTATCTCCCTGGCTTATGTTATTTTCCATAAGCTCTCTACTACTAATTTCGTTAGTTAGAGTCAATGTTGCATTATTCAATTGCCCTGTGGCTGTTCGGTTGCTGAAACTAAGGGCAGATTTCGTTATATTTGTGAGGAAGTCATCACGACTTCAAGCTAATTTTATTAGTTTTTTCCGCTTCTAAATCCCAATAAATGAGGAGACAATTTGCATCTATTCCAAAAATACTGTAAATTTGCAGTAAAAATGGAATAGGCATGAATCATAACCGGTACATTAAGCGAGACATCTATCTTGAAAAGCTGATTCTAAGGCGAGCCAACGGTGAGGTAAAAATCATCACCGGCCCTCGTCGGTGTGGAAAATCGTGGCTTCTAAGCCATATATACCGAGATTATCTGATTGAACAGGGGGTAAGGGCAGAGAACATAATCACCGTAGATTTCGACAAAGATGATGATAAGCACGATTTTGACGTGCTTGACCATAAGGCTGTCAAAGAATACATCTATTCGCTCATAAAAAACGAAGATGAGAATTATTATGTATTTCTGGATGAGATACAGGAACTTGACAATTTTGAACGTCTTGTGAATGGACTAAATGGTCATGAGAACATAGATGTGTATGTGACCGGAAGCAATTCACGATTTCTTTCAAAAGATATAAGTACCATTTTTCGGGGTCGTGGAGACGAGATACGTGTGTTTCCTCTTTCCTTCAGGGAGTTCAGTCAGATGTATGACAACATCAGTGTGGCATGGAAAGAGTATCATACCTTCGGTGGTATGCCAAGACTGCTGCACTATAAAGATAATGAGCAAAAGATCAATTATCTTCAGAGACTCTGGGACAAGACATATCTTGATGACGTAGTGGAGCGTAACAATGTCAAGAACGAGGTTGCCTTATCAAGGTTGGCAACTTCGCTGTGCAGTTCAATAGGTTCTCTGACCAACCCTGCGAGAATAGCCCATACTCTTGCATCAGTCCAGAAAATGAAGATAGATTCCAAGACAGTAGCTTCCTACATAAATTATCTTGAAAATGCTTTCCTTTTTGAGAGTGCGGAACGATATGATGTCAAGGGGAAGCGGTATTTCGAGTCCACTAAGAAATACTATTGCATTGATGTAGGACTTAGAAATGCCAGATTGAACTTCCGACAGCAGGAGCCGACACATATCATGGAGAATGTGCTTTATAACCATCTTCGTGTCCTGGGTTTCCTTGTTGACGTCGGAGTTGTGGAAAGTCGAGAAATGAAAGACGGCAAACTGAAGTTTGTTCAGCGGGAAATTGACTTTGTGGTAAACAAAGGAGATCAGAAGTACTATATCCAGTCAGCTTACTCAATTCCAACTGAAGAAAAGAGAAAGCAGGAATTAACCTCGCTTCTTAAGGTATCCGATTCATTCCGGAAGATTGTGGTTGTGGCAGATGACATTATACCATATACTGATGACAATGGCATATACTTTACGGGATTATTTGATTTTCTTTTGAAAGACGAGTGGCAGTGAAAAGGCAGTGAGAAATTTCATGACAGTATTCCATATTTACTGTAAATTTACAGTAAATATGGAATAGAAAATCTTCCTTGGACTCCTCTGCTTAAACTTTTTTTAAATTCTCAAAATTCTCAGTGTTATTATTGCACAGATGAGAAAAAAATATTATCTTTGCACATAAAAATAAGGCGACTATCGGTTTCAACCGAGTCAAAGATAACCGAACCCGTTAGCATCCCGTAGACCTGCTGGCGGGTCACTTCTTTTATAATATGAACCAATTACCTCGTTCGATAGACGAACACATAAAATATCTCCAACAAAAAGGTATGTCGTTTCCTGATAAGGAAGCGGCCACCGATTTGTTTTCCCGTGTCAGTTATTCACGACTTAAATATTATTGGAGAGATTTGATTGAGGTAGATTCTGACGGTGTTTTTAAGGTTGGTACAACTTTCTCTACCATAATCGGGAGATATGCATTTGACCATCAACTCCGGGTGATTCTTTTTGATGCCATTGAAACTATTGAAGTTGCACTCAGAGCCAAAATCATCGACCACATGTCGAAAGCCGCCGGGAACGGCTTGTGGTATCTTGATTCTAATTTATTTGAGGATAAACAACGTCACCAAGATTTTGTCTTTGATCTGAAGTATGAGTTTGAACGTAGCACCGAACCGTTCGCAAAAAAATATATCTCAGAACATCCTGAATGGAACTGCAATTCCTTATCAGGGGATAACCCTGATGCATGGCTGATTATTGAAGTGGCAACTTTCGGAACCCTTTCAAAAATGTATAAGAATCTGAAAAGTCAGTTGCCACAACGGTCTGCGGTTGCCAATGACTTCGGTCTGTATTCCTCCAAAGACTTTTCCAACTGGATTGAGGTTATATCTCTTATGAGAAATATCGTTGCTCACCATTCGAGATTATGGAATAGAAGCCTTGGCAAAAAGATTATTGACCCAAAGGGAAGACGAAATGCTTGGCTTAATGGAGAACTTACGGAGATACAAAAGAAGAAGCCATACGCGGTAATCTGTGCCATTGCCTACCTATGCAAGGCAGTAAATTTTCAACATGGATTTTCCAATGCTGTCAAACATATATGTTCGGTATTTCCGGATATTCCGCTTGCAAAGTATGGTTTTCCTGTAAGATGGGAGAAAGAACCGTTATGGAGGTAAGGAATATGAAACATATAATATATGTAATGTTCGCTGTCATAGCATTGTGCGTCGCATCTTGCACTGATACAGCTTCCCGATATAATAAAGATATAAATAATGCGGAGAGGCTTATGCAGACTAACGCCGACAGCGCAATGGCAATTTTAGATCAAATTGACCCAACAAATCTTAAAGTAGACTCGCTGCGGGCAAAGTATCATTATCTGCTTGCTTTCGGCCACATGCGGCAGAATCGTTCGATGATTGGCGACTCGCTCGTAGCTTTCGCTCACAAATATTATAGCGGAAAAGATGTTGTCAGAGATGTAAGTTCTGGCACCGCTTACGCATGGTATAAATTTTGGGTGGGAGATACACCGGGAGCAATCGCTATGCTTGACTCTATCGTAAGCCTATCGAATGTGCCTGATTCATTGGTCGTACCAACGCTCCGCGTTCGAGTGCTTCTCGGAGCATCGGAGTATCAAGGTGAGACTCTGATACCGTTTGCTAAAAGGCTTGTGGCTATTGAATCCGATACCCTCCGACAAATAGAAGCAAAATATATGCTTTTGAGTGCTTACGAAAATACTGAAAAACTTGACTCAGCATTGCTGCTCTCCGAAGAACTGATTGATTATGCCCGTTCTCACAGGTGGGGTGACAAACAGTTTGTGTTTGAATTGGAGCAAGCTCAGATTTTAGGTGAGATGGGGCGCACTGATGAGAGCAATAGAGTTGTGGAGGGTATATTCGAGAAATCTTCGCCGGATAATGGAGCTGCCGACTACCTGCATATACAACTTGCAATGAACGCTCTTAACTCCGGCAATTTAAGCCTTGCCTCTAAAGAACTTGCGGTTGCCGACAGTTTTGCTGTTGAATTCCGCAAAGAGGATGACACCTACTATCGAAGTTACAGTAATCTTCTGCGTACAATGATTGACTTTAAGCAGAATGGCAAGATGAAACTGGGGCATGTCAATGGTTTAAATAATCGCCAGCAGGAGCGTTATAACCGGGCTAAAGCTTCACAATGGGAGAGTGAGCGCAGTGCGTTACAACAGCAGAGTCGTGCTTTGGCTCTCAAAACTGAGAGTCAGCACAAGACAGTCGTTATTCTTGTTATTGCCTTGTTTGCTCTTATTATTGTTGTGTCCGCTGCGTGGATTATCAGACAACGTAGATTGCATGAACGGGAAAATGAGGAACGCGCCGAAGCTTTGCAGAAAATGGTTGACGAACTGAAATCCGCCCCTGCTCAGATGCAGTCACAAGTCCATACCCCTGAAGCTTTACGTCGCGCAATGCTTCAGCAACTCGGCATCATCAAGATGGTAGCCGAAACTCCCACAGAACAGAACCGGGAGATGCTTCGCAAAATATCCTCCATAGAAAGTGATACGGATGGGGAACTCGTCAATTGGAATAACGTGTTTGAACTTATCAACACTCTTTATGCCGGATTCTACGACAAACTTCAAGCTTCATACGGCGAACTGCTCTCACCAAAGGAGAAACAGATAATTGTGCTGATGGTTGCCGGTTTCTCTACCAAAGAAATCAGTGTCATAACCGGGCAGACCACATCCACAATATATGTGCGTAAATCTTCTATCCGCAAGAAACTCGGAGTGCCGGAAAAGGAGGATATTGTAACATTTCTCCGAGAGAAGACTTCCGATTAAGAACGATTAAGACCCGGTAATCCCAAATTAAGACTTTCAGGAAATGCAACCGCTGATTTTCAGTAGGTTGCATTTCTTGTATTAAGACTTTTATATTTGGTTTTAAGATGATTTAAGATATAATTTTGCATCAGGAAATTTAAAAAACTGACGCAAATGAAAAAGAAAATCTTAATGCTCGCCATTGCTGTCATAATGGTTCCAGCCACACTGACATCATGTGGCTGGAATATCGGACAGGGCGACAATCGCGACCGCAATATCGGCATAGCGACTCTCAATTATCTTGACTCAATCCCTGATGTCGAATACATTGGTCTGGCATATACGCACGACCTTGAAGATGGCAATTTCCAGGCAGTAGTCATTTTTAATGTAACCGATGCTGCCGGAAACAAAACCGAGCATAATGCTCGTGTTACTACCAACGGCGATGGCTCGGAAATCCTATCATGGGAAGACCTCGACAGCAACGTTCTCAGTGACACCAAACAGAAAATAACTGATAAGATGGAGGAAAAAGGTATTAACCTTGATGGAAGCCTTATCGACGCATTAATCGAAATCAAAAAACAAACACGATGAAAAAGATTATTCTCTTTCTGACTGCACTCTTGGCAGTCCTCCCGGCTTTTAGCCGTGACGTAAAAGGTCGCATACTTGACGAAAACAATGCGCCGCTTGACTTTGTAAATGTTGTTCTCTACTGCGACTCAACATTTGTTGGAGGAGGTATAACTGATTCAGAGGGTCTCTTCTCAATCCCTACGGATGCAGACTGCAACCTGACAGCTAAAGTGTCATTCGTAGGCTATGAGACCATTACCACTAATGTTCCACAAACGGGCGAGATGGGTGATATAATCCTGAATACTTCCGCAGTGGAACTTGGTGAGGTAGTTGTAAAAGCTTCTCGCCCGACCACTACGATGAAAGGTAACGCATTGGTGACTAATGTAGAGGGCAGTTCCCTCGCTGTGGCAGGTACTGCCAATGATGTTCTCGTGCATGTGCCGATGGTTGTTGACAATGGAGGCGCACTTGAAGTATTCGGTAAAGGCTCTCCGGCAATCTACATCAATGGACGCAAAGTCAATGACCTTCAGGAGCTCTCTCAACTCAACTCCGGAGATATCAAGAATGTGGAAGTCATCACCAATCCGGGGGCTGCATACGCAGCTGATGTTAAGTCGGTGATTCGCATCCGCACGAAACCGCCAAAAGGAGATGGCTTTAGCGGTATACTTCGTTCAGATAATGGATTTCAGCATTACTTCCGCACCGGCAATTCACTTGATCTAAAATACCGTACCGGTGGACTTGAAATCTTCGCCAACTATGGATGGTGGAGAGGAAACACCCGTTTTGATCGCCTTAATGACATGAACACTATAACATCAAAAGGAACATATAGCCAGTTTGTAAGTACCATCGGCAAAGAATCGTATAATGACATGACCGGTAAACTGGGATTTTCATATATGATCAACGACCGACACAGCATAGGTGCATACTATCAGAACAGTTGGAACCGTCACCATACCGACGGCACAATCCCAAGTGAAATATGGCAGAACGGCACTTTACTCGACCTCTATAATTCGGATGTACACAATCAGTCTACCGCTGTTCCTCGGCACTATGCCAATTTCTACTATAATGGAATCGTTGGCAAGCTCAACATTGATTTTAACGCGGATTACATTTGGTACAAGAGCCGTGAACTGACATTCAACAATGAACTTAGCGAAACGGGTAATGACCGCGAGGTAAACACTTCGTCAACGAACCGCAACCGAATGTTTGCCGAAAAACTGGTGATGACTTATCCTTTATGGAAAGGTCAGATTGAAATCGGTGAAGAATACTCCAATACCAGGACCACCAATCTTTTCTCAGCCAATATACCTGAAACTCCGGATGCCGACAATCGTGTGGACGAGAATAATATCGCTGTGTTTGCAGAATTGGGGCAACAGTTCGGGCGTTTTATGATTGGTGCAGGTTTGCGTTATGAGCATGTCAAGTTCAACTATTATGAAATGGGACTGTTTCAAGACGGACAGAGTAAAACCTACAATAATATTTTCCCTTCACTCAATATCGCCACGCAAGTAGGGAAAGTCAGAATGGGACTGAACTATACCGGCAAGACAATTCGCCCCGGATATGGTCAACTTGACGGTGCAATCAGCTATATAAATCGTCTGACATACGAGACGGGTAATCCCTATCTGAAGCCAACGAAGTTGCAGACTGTAGAGTATATGGCGCAGTGGCGACGCTTTTTTGCTCAACTCTCATACACCTACTTCAAAGACGGCGTGTATCATATCACGGAGCCATACGGTCCGGAGGGCGAGGCTACAATCATTCGTACCGCTAATCTCGATCATCGGCACTATCTGCAAGCTTTCGTAGGTGGTAATTTTCAAGTTGGTGTATGGCAACCGAAAGTGAATGTCGGTATGATGAAGCAGTGGCTTACTCTGCCTGTAAATGGCGAGCAAGTGAATATGAACACTCCTATCTTCATGCTCCAGTGGCAGAATGCAGTTCATCTTCCTTTTGACATCTGGCTTAACGTGGACGCACAACTGATGACACGCGGTTGGGACAATAACACACGCCTGACAAATACACCGTGGTATGTCAACGCCAAGATTTACAAGGGATTTTTCAAGGATTCCTTCAGTGTGACTCTTGAGGCTAAGGATTTGTTCGACTCTGCCAAGAATAACTTCTATCTATGTAGCGACGCCGTTCAGATACAGCAGAAAAACTTCTCGCCCGGGCGCTCTGTGATGCTCACACTGCAGTATCGCTTCAATACAACCCGCGACCGTTATCGTGGTACAGGTGCAGGAAATACTGAGAAATCTCGTTTCTAATACTACCGTTATGAAATCTATTATAATCCTATTTTTAAGTATGGCACTTAGTTTGTCTGTCTATGCCAAACCCCATTGTCAAGGGTTCAACAATTACGATGATAAAGTGACAATCGTTTTCATAGACGACAAAGCCGGTGGACAATATGCTGTTACAGATGTAAAACTCATTCCTTCTTGGGAAGGGCAGCAATACAAAGCGACTTCCGTAGATGTCTCTGTAAATAAGGGTGTAGCTACGGTAACATTGACATTCGACCACCTCTATCAGTTTTCGAATCCAAAGGTTCAATTAAAAATCAATGGCAAGAAAGCATCGTTCAAGGTTTGTCAATAATATAACGAAATATATTTGAATACAAATATATTCATGCAAGAATGGAAGTCCTCGGCAGTTATGTCGGGGACTTCACCATTTTTACATAGTCATTCTTGTACGCTGTCTGCCGTAGCCGATCCCCTTCATCAGCTCACGGGCGAAGTCCGTCAGTTCCTCCGCAGACATGGCTCGTCCCTGTATGGATGCCGACAGATGAAGCTGAAAGCGTATGGTGTGTCTTTCCTACCGATATTGTTCAAGAGAATCAATGTTGCGTATCCCAGAATATGTTATTATTTTTGCATAAATAAAAATTACATTTCTATGGGAAAATATACGATACCTCTATTTTTGTCGTTTTGTATTGAGCAATATAAAAATGCTCATCATATTTCCGGTGCTCAAGCAATGCAGACACTGACATCTTCAGGAACAATTGATTATCTTGAAAAGAACTATGAAGTCATTCATACTCAAAGTCCTCAATGGATTCTTGAGGAAATTGACGATTATGTAATAAAACATTCGATATGATCACTCTTTATCATGGAGGAGGTTCAAAGATTGAAATTCCAATACATATCGGCAACTCGAAAATGAATCCACCAAACTTTGGCATCTGGGTCCGGTAGCCCTTCTTGAATATATTTCAGAATATCATTGACTTCAGGCATATACAGACATCCGGCGATATAGAAAATAAATTCCCTTTCCTTCAATGTCATTGTTCCACAAAAAGTTATTGCTTGGTCTATAATAATTGCTTATTTGTCGATTTATTTGCATAGTTACTGACCAAAAGATTAACTTTGCATCGAATTTAATACAGATAGGTAATGATTAGAAAGTCAGTTTTAGGCGTAGCCATCTTCTTTTTCTTCTTTGCTCTAAGCCAAAAAGCGAAAGGGGATGAATTGCCTGATTCCATTGATACGCAGACATTGAAGGAAATTATTGTCACAGGGCAATCCGCTCATCAGAGGATTTCAAGCGGCAAATTAGGAAGTGAGAATCTTGAGCTTAATAAACTTGCGCTGACACCACAATTATTTGGAGAAACAGATGTCATCAAAGCCATCACCCTCCTTCCGGGCGTGCATGGTGAGGCTGACGGAGCCGGCGGTTTTGAAGTCAGAGGTGGCAATGCCTATCAGAACTTAGTGATGATGGACGGAATGACCCTTTATAATCCGGCGCACATGATGGGAATATTCTCCACTTTCAATGACGACGCCATGAGCAGGGCAATTTTACATAAAGGTCCTATTCCGGCTCAGTTCGGAGAAGCCTCTTCCTCAGCTTTAGAGACTTATATGAAACCGGGCGACCTGAACAAGTATCATTTCTCCGGCACTATCGGTATCCTTAACGCCAAAATTTCTGCCAACGGACCTATCGTCAAGGATAAGCTCTCTTTTTCTGTGGCTGCCCGACGTTCTTATGTCGACTTGTTTCTAAAACTGATACCTCAGTATAAACATACGATAATGAACTTCTGGGATATTAATGCCAGAATCCACTATAAAATAAGTTCTAATAATTACTTAGACGGTTCATTCTTCGTCTCACGCGATGATCTTGCAGTCTCCGATCTAATGACTCTTCATTGGGGCAATCTCGCCGGAAGTGTCAACTGGAATTACCGAACAGACAACGGCTGGAGCTTCACCACAACAGGTGCCGTGACAGATTACACCACTTTGATGGGTATGGACATCATGGCTTCCAATCAGGAAATGACCCAATACATACATTCTTTCTCCCTAAATGAAAGAGTATTGTATGCTATCTCCGACCATCATTCGATAGAACTCGGAGTCCGTTCAGATATGCTAAGGGTTAAATCGGGAGATATGTATGTCGATGCGGCACATTATCTCGACCTACGCAGCGGCTGGAGTAATGCTGTATGGGCGGGATATGAAGGAGATATAACAAAATGGATGTCTCTTTCCGCCGGAGGACGTCTTTCCCTTTTCTCCTCATTGGCAGCGAGCCGATTTCACGATTTCATATCCATTAATGAACCTCTTCCTGAATATGCCAATAAAACTTACGCTAATTTTGAACCCCGGGCGAGTCTCAAATTCACTATCAACGATTTCCATAACATAAAGGGAGGCGTCTCCGTTACCTCTCAAAACATACACGGAGTGCGTTCCACCTCGACCACCTTTCCTTTCGACAGATATGCCCTGACTTCAGCCAATGTGAAGCCTGAACAGACCATACAATATTCAGCAGGCTATGCAGGCATGACGCCTGACGGAGGATGGGACTGGAGCGTGGAAGGATATTATAAGTCGATGAAAAACGTCTACGATTATAAAGACGGAATGAGTATGTTTTCAAGAGTGAATCTCGAAGATATAATCCTTGGAGGCAGAGGGAGAAGCTTCGGAATGGAATTAATGCTGCGTAAAAACGCCGGTAAGCTTAACGGATGGATTTCCTACACTCTCTCAAAAACCGAGACTAAAATTCCCGGAATAAACAATGGGAAATGGTATGACGCCTCCAACGACCGCAGAAATGATATAGCCATTGTCGCTATATATGATCTGAATACAAAATGGAAATTCTCAGCCTCCTGGACATATTCTTCAGGACGCCCGCTGACCGCTCCTGACGAAAAATATGAGATAGCCGGTACGACCTGCTACTATTATTCGGGAAGGAATACATATAAGACTCCCCCCTCACATCGACTTGATCTTTCGGCAACATATACACGGGTAGGACGTAAAGTGACCTCTATCTGGGCGTTCGGCGTCTATAATGCATATTCTCATCAGAGTCCCTTCGTGATTTATTTCGAGGATGACCCTTCAAAACCGTCAGGAACAAGGGCTGTGCAGCAGTCTCTTTTCGGAATCATACCCTCAGTGTCTTACACATTAAAATTTTAAAAGATGAAAACTATTCATTCCGTGTTAATCAGAAATATAGCTCCGGCAATCATCGGATTATTAATCTTGTCGCTGACGGGAGGATGTGAAAAAGAGCTTGATTTTAAATATCACGACGTGGAATCGCCTCTCGTGATTGAAGCGACTCTTACCGAGACAGGGTCCAGGGTGCGCCTGACACACACGACCCCTATGGATGAGGCTATGGACCTTACTCCTGTCAGAGATGCCATGGTCACTCTCACAGACTTATCCACGGGCGCATCTCGCATACTGCCTCTTAAAGAAGATGGTACGTTCGGCGATGATAACCCCGGAGAGCCGGGGCATGATTATCAAGTGGAAGTAGAGACTGAGGGAACAAAATTCATGTCATCATGCAAGATGAAAGATAAAACCGAAATTATCGGGTTGCTTTTTCAATGGATAAAGATGCCTTACGATTATGTAGCAGTGCTTCAGGTATCATTCAGGGAAATACCCGGAGATGACGAAAACTGTTTCTGGATTCGTCTTCTCCGAAACGGGGAGCCATACAAATGGAGTGTGGTCGACAGACGGATTGCCACTGACGGCATCATAAATTTTGTGACCATGACATCGCGGCAGGACATAGAGGAAGAGGATGAAAAAGACCTTCTCCTTGACGGCGATGAAGTGACTGCCCTTGTAATTCCTATAAGCCGTGAGATGGTTGATTATCTCACGGCTCTTGAACAAGACAGCAACGGAGCAGCCCTATGGGAAGGGGGATTCTGTCTGGGCTATTTCCTCGCCTCTCCGATAGCGGAGAAAAGCATCATTTACCGTCCCGCAGAAATGACAGAGTATAAATGAGGCGCTTTAGGCTTTAGGCGCTTTAGGCTTTAGGCGCTTTAGGCTGGAGGCTCAAGGCATTAGGCTGTAGGCTGTAGGCATTAGGCTGTAGGCATTAGGTTCGTTTCTTCAGCTTAAAGGCTCGAGCCTATAGCCTCGAGCCTAATGCCTACAGCCTAAATACCTCTGACATTCTTCTCCCATTCCCATGCCGACTTCAAGGTGTCGCCCAGAGAGCGTTCAGCCTTCCAGCCCAACACATCGTTAGCCAACGACGTATCTGCCCATACAGCAGTTACGTCGCCCGGACGCCGAGGCGCCATCTTATAGGGAAGCTTAAGATTATTTACTTCCTCAAAAGTCGTGATGAGTTCAAGCACCGACACAGGATTCCCGGTGCCGATATTGAAAATCTCATATTTCTCTTTCATCTTGTCTTCCGTCATGCGGTCGACAGCCGCGACGTGAGCTTTAGCAAGGTCTACGACATCTATATAGTCGCGCAGACAGGTGCCGTCAGGAGTATCATAATCGTTACCGAACACACTCAGACACTCGCGTATGCCGGCTGCAGTCTGAGTGATGAAAGGCACCAGATTATTCGGCACTCCACGCGGCAGCTCGCCTATCAGTGCTGACGGATGCGCTCCGATAGGATTGAAATATCGAAGGGCAATGCCATAAAGTCCGGAGTAAGCCCGGCAACAGTCGCGCAGGATATCCTCAGCAATCTGCTTGGTGTTGCCGTATGGTGAAGTGGCAGGCTGACGCGGAGTCGATTCAGTGACGGGAAGTTTCTCTGCCTCACCGTAAACAGTCGCAGACGAAGAGAACAATACGTTAGGACGATTAAATTCCTTCATCATCTCCACAATATTCATGAAGGAAACAAGATTATTCTGATAATATTTCAGGGGTTCAGCCATTGATTCCCCCACAGCCTTATACGCAGCGAAGTGAATCACCGTGTCGAAAGGATATTTCTCAAACACCTTTCTGAGAGCCGCTTTATCGCAGGTATCGACTTCCTCAAAGATGACATCCTTGCCTGTAATCTTCCTGACACCCTCTATAGCCTTCTTCTCTGAATTTGAAAAATTATCTATTATTACAACATCGTAACCTGCATTTATCAGCTCAACGGCAGTATGCGAGCCGATATATCCCGCTCCGCCGGATATTAGCACTGTCTTTTTGCTATCCATTTAAATATGTATTTAAGGTTTAGATTTTTATCCTTACAAAGATACAAATCCATTTTTAGACCACCAACCTCTCAATTAATTTACTCACCGTCCGCAAGTATAAAAAGATTTTCGGGATATTCTCCTGACTCATGAAGCTCAGCAAATTTTTCCATCACACCGGGACGATCCTCGGAATAGGTAACGCCAAACCATTTTGAGTCAGTATCAAGCACCTTGATGGAAGCCTCTCCCGATTTAATCAAGGCATCTGCGACATCAGGTATCACCTGTTCAGCCTTGGGAGTATTCAAATCCCTCTTAAGGAATTTTATAAACTCTCTTTCAGCAAAATCAAAATAATCGGGAGTAAAGCCCCACATATTCATAGACACCGGAGTGGCGGGATTCAATTTTTGTTCCTCACCCTTCTCATCGACAAACACTATATCGTGGTCCTGATTATAAGCTATCGCCTTACGCTCAACGACAGATGTAAGCATTCCGTCATTATTCTCACAGACGCCACGCGACACACTTCCATTTTCAGTCATGGTGTTGCCAACCCTGAAGCCAACCATGGCATAATCCCCGGCTTTATCCCTCGGGCGCATCAGCTCCTTGGCAATGACTTCAAATGAATTTTTTCCATAAAAATCATCTGCATTGATCACGGCAAAAGGTGTGTCAATAGTATCCTTTGCCATCAGTACGGCATGAGCCGGCCCCCAAGGTTTCGTTCTCTCCGGCGGGCACTCAAATCCTCCCGGCAGTTTATCAACACTTTGAAAAACTATTTCAACAGGAATATGTCCCTCATATTTTGATAGGATTTTATTTCTGAAATCCTCTTCAAAATCCTTTCTTATGACGAAAACCACCTTCCCGAAACCGGCACGTATAGCATCATAAATGGAATAATCCATGATTGTTTCTCCATGCGGACCGAGTCCATCAAGTTGCTTTAAACCACCGTACCGGCTTCCCATCCCGGCAGCCAGAACAAATAAAGTAGGCTTCACAATATTCTTTTCGTTGTCCATTTTGATCTCTCCTTCAATCAGTTTACTTCCTCTACTGTCTCTTCTACCTTATGCGCTCCGTCGCTAATCACTACAGGATAAACTTTCGGCTCATGCCCATATTTTTCCTTAAATTTTGTTTTGACTGTCTCAACAAATTCGGGCGCCAGATCCTTCTTTACGAGATTGATTGTGCAGCCTCCGAAACCGCCACCCATGATACGTGAGCCGGTGACGCCACACTCTTTAGCTATGTCATTCAGGAAATCGAGCTCTTCACAGCTTACTTCATAATCTTCTGAAAGACCCTTATGAGTTTCATACATTTTCTGTCCGACGGTTTCGTAATCACCGGCATTAAGGGCATCGCAGACAGCAAGCACCCTATCTTTCTCCTCAATGACGAATTTCGCCCGGAAATAATCCTCAGCAGTAATGTCGGTGCGGATAGAGTTAAGCATCTGCATAGTGGCATCACGGAGAGTTTCGAGTCCGAGACGTTTTGCCACACGTTCACATGATTCACGCCGCTTATTATATGGAGAATCAGCAAGTTCGTGCTTCACTCTTGAATCCACAAGCACAAGCTCATAATCTTCCGGGTCAAACGGGAAATATTCAAACTCCATTGAGCGGCAGTCAAGGCGCATCAGTTTCCCTTTCTGACCCATCACGGAGGCAAACTGATCCATTATGCCGCAGTTTACTCCGCAATAGTTGTGCTCAGTGCTTTGTCCGATGCGCGCAAGTTCAAACTTATCAATAGTGTTATCGTTGAAAAGATCGTTAAGGGCAAAAGCAAAACAACTCTCAAGAGCCGCTGATGAACTGAGACCGGCACCCAAAGGCACATTTCCGGCAAAAACGGCATCAAACCCTTTTACGATACCACCGCGCTTCAATATTTCACGACACACTCCGAACACATAACGAGCCCATGACTGTTTAGGAGCATCTTCCTCGTTGAGTCCGAACTCAGCTTCCTCATTGATATCTATGGAAAAGACACGAACTTTATCGGTCTCATTAGGAGCGATAGCTGCCATGATAACCTTATCGATAGCTCCCGGAAAAACAAATCCTCCGTTATAATCAGTGTGTTCGCCTATAAGATTGATTCTTCCTGCAGATGCATAAAGCACCGGATTCTCACCGAAGCGTGAGTGAAACTCAGCTAAAATTTTCTCTTTCATTTGGGTTAGATTTATATGTTATTATTTATTTTGATTCGTCTTGTCGTCATTCATTTGCTTTGCAAATTCATTGGGCATGACATTGAATTGCTTAAAGAACATTTTCGTGAAATATGACTGAGAGCTAATACCTATCTTTCGGGAAATCTCCCCTAAAGAAAAGCCTCCTGTCTTTATCAGCTCAGCCGCAGTCTTCAGCCTCACCACCCTTATCAATTCGCCGGGAGCAAGATTGAAGACCGATTTTATATGGCGCAAAAGATTTGAACGGCTCATACACATTTTGTCGGCAAGCACCTCCACATTAAAGTCTTCGTCAGACATATTTTCCTTTATAGTAGCCAACACTTTCTCCATGAATTTCTCATCTTCCCGATTGACCGGAATATTGGCTGCCTCAAAGAATGGTTTTCTTGCAAAAGCCTCTCTCGCTCTCCGACGGTTCTCAAGCAAGGTAACCACCATTTCGCGCAAATATTTAATAGAGAATGGTTTTTCTATATATCCTTCTGCTCCGTATTGCAATCCTTTCACCTTGCTTTCAAGATCGTTCTTAGCGGTTATGAATATCACCGGGATATGAGAAAGCTCATTATTAGCTTTAATCTGCCGGCACAATTCCAATCCATCCATTTCAGGCATCATAATATCCGTCACCACCACATCTACCGATTTTTTCGATAGTATATCAAGCGCCTCACGCCCGTTAGACGCCAACGTCAAAAGGAAAGATGACGACAATCTGTCGTGGAGCATTGAGCGTATTCCGTCATTATCCTCTACCAACAAGACATGGTAGCCTTTGGCATTCAGGGGAGTCTGATTGGAATCCTCCTCATATACAATTGTCGCACCATGTTTGCCGGGAGAAACCACCTCAGCAGACTTTTCTGACATATTCACAGGGAGAGAAAGGACAAACACATTTTCTTGAGAACCCTCTACATCGAGATATAAGTCTCCGCCAAGCAACCTTGCCAACGAACGTGATAACGGCAATCCTATACCGACGCCATTTTTCTGCTCCTGCGATTTATCAGTCTGATAGAAGGTCTCAAATATACGTTCGCTTTCTTCCTTACCGATTTTTTCACCATCAGAGCTCACCTTTATCATCAGCCTTTCCGCGTCAGAGCTTAAAGAGACCGAGATGCGGGATTTAGCATATTTGAGAGCATTATTTAGAAGATTGCTGATAATCTTAGTAACTGCTTCCCTGTCAGTGACAGTAATCAGATTGTTTTTGGGTAAGTCCCTCACAAGTGTTTTCTCCTTTAAAGAGATAGAGGGCTCAAAACGGTCAAGCGTGAAGTTTAAAAGCTCATTTATATCTACCGCCTCATTCTTAAGGCGCAACTTTCCTGCCTCTATTTTCTGGAAATCAAGCAGCTGCGAGGTCAGTTCAAGAAGGCGTGCCGTATTCTGACGCGTAACCTTAAGGTAATGCTCGGATTCAGGATTGTCTAACCCTTGTTCTTCCATAGCTTCCAGCGGGAGATCAATCAGCGACAAAGGGGTGCGTATCTCATGAGCTATTTCTGTAAAGAAGTTAAGTTTTTGCCTGTAAACCTCCTTTTCCTGATTTGATGCAAATATCTCCTGCCGCTCCTGCAACCGCTTCAGTTCCCTACGGCGATACCATACAAATATTAAAACCACAACGCCTAAAAGCAGCAACGCATAGCAAGCAATTGCCCATCCTGTAGCCCACCAGGGAGAAAGAATCACGAGCTTTATCTTATTCGTCGATACCACTTCTCCACATTCCATCTTTACCTCCAGGGAATAAGAACCGGGGGCAAGATTTGTAAACGATATGCGGTTTCCCTCCATAGGAATCCAATCTTCTCCTCCCGGGAGAAGCCGATAATAAAATCGCTTTACTCCCTTTAGACCGATGGCAGTTGGCACTCCGATAGTCAGTGAAAACGTATTTTGATCGTATTCCAGTTTTATCTCATCCGCATAGACAATATTTCCTTCAAGATCTTCAGGATTAAGAATGGAAAGGGAAGTAAATAAAACAGGATACTTATCTTTCAGCAGAATCTTTTTCTCAGGATTAAATCTCACCACGCCATTTATAGTGCCAAAATAAAAAATAGAATCATTACCTCTGACCGCTGAATTATAAGTAAACTCATTAGCGGGCAACCCATCCGCTTTTGTAAAAACCGTTACAAGTTCAGTTTCCGGATTAAAACGAGCCAATCCCTTGTTTGTGCCAAACCATAGGTTGCCTTTACCATCTTCAAGCACCTTATAGACTATTTCATCCGGCAAGCCTTGATGCTGACCGTAAGTCGTGAAATCATCCGTCTGGCTATTATAACGACTTAATCCTCCCCTATCAGTCGAGATCCATATTATCCCCTTGCTATCCTCCATTATAGAGTTGATTGAATTAGATTTCAAAGAATTGGGTGAAGGAGAATTCTCATCATAAATATATTTTTTATATTGCTTTTCAGCTGGATCATATCTATAGAGCCCACTTCCCATTGTCCCAATCCATATCTTTCCATCCGAAGCTTCATAAAGAGTAAAAATCCAGTTATAATCAGTGGCGCCTACACGAATAAAGTCTGATTCTCCCTCTGCTTTACGATAAAGGGCATAACCCATTCCTACCCATTCCGTATTATGTCTGTCTCTCAGATAGGCATAGACCGTGTTTTCATGCAGAAGTTGATAAGGAAGATATTGATAAGGAGTCTTTCCGGGTTCATACACAAATAAACCCTCCCTCTCCAATCCTATCAATACTTTTTCTCCACTGCGTGTTACACACATTGTGGCGCATTTCGACGTTAGTATTGAAGGGGGCGCAATAAAGTTGTTAGTTGCTATGTCCAGAATACTCACACCGTTTGCCTCACTCCCAATGACAAGCTGAGAATCGCCCTGCGCAAAAGTCAATCCTCTTACCCTTCTTGAATTAATATCGTAAGGCTCTATTGAGCAAAAGTCAAAACCATCATTAACAATATAGTTGACACCGCCAAACATTGTCCCTGCCCATAAATTTTTTTCCTTATCGGAATAAAGCGTATAGACGGTATTATCTGACAATGAATGAGGATTCAGCGGATTATTAACAAACTTTTTCTGTTCTCCATTACGGCAATTCAATGAATATAGTCCTGTCTGAGTCCCTATCCAGAGTTCGTCGTCTATAAGTTCAAGACTCCGCAAGTATAAATTATCAGCTTGCACGCCGGGCAACCGTTCAACTGAATACTCTCTATCAAGATTCAGTTTAAACAACTCTACATTTTCAGTTGCCAGTATCATGGAAGACTTCTCCCAAGGAATAATACGTGCCAATTTATTATTAACCCCCGGTAAGCTAAAATTCACCTCCACCATAGCATCATAACCTTCGTCATAACGAAATAATTTTCCATTTGAGCTACATGCCCACAACGAGCCATCATCTGCCACACAAAGATCATTAAAATAATCCTCCTTATATTGGCTGCCAACCGGCATCTCATATTTATTGACTCCTCCGGTAGAGCTCCGGAATATGCCCATATCAGGAATCAGCACCCAGATATTTCCTTTGTCGTCCCCTTCTATGTCCTGCACCCAATTCATAAATCCATCTCCGAGATTATCCCATATATCTACGTATGAAATCTTATCGGTCTTAGGAGAATAAATATAGACTCCACGGTCTGTGCCTATCCATACATTTCCGGCTCCATCTTCATAGAGCTTACCTATATTGTTATTTCCCCTATTTTTCTCCACATCCTGGCAGACATACTTTTTTATATACATCCCGTCGTATCGGTTGAGCCCATTAGTAGTGCCAATCCATAAAAAGCCGTTTCTATCTCTGAGAATAGCCTTCACATGATTAGCCGACAGCCCTTCATCTATGCTCAGATGAGAAAAAATCTGACTGCACTCCCGGGCATTTATTCCCTGGAATGAGAAAGGCATAATAAACCAAACTAATATGATAATTAAGCCAAGTTTATGTGGGCGACAAGACAAATTCGTCATTTGTGTTTATATTAGGTCGTGGAATACAAAGATAATTGTTTTTTTATAAACCCAAAAGCCTTCTCTCGGATAAGCAAATCATTTTAGCTTTATACGCAAGATTCTGGCATCCTTTGGTGGAAGTTCTATCTGACATTCCCTACTTAGAACAAAAGCAAGATGTTGCCATAATTCATCTGCCGGATATTCATTATTTTCATTTAAGCCAAGCCGTCCCATATCTATTTTCTTATTGATAAGCTGAGGAGTGAAATTAAATAACGCAACATACATATCATCATCAATAATATAATAGAACATATCTGCAGAAGCCTCTCCCAAACCATTTTCAACCGGACGGAAAGATTTACAACGACGAGCCATTTCATTTATATCAGGATTCGTGGCATACTTTTTTACACGTGCTTTTACAGCCTCCGATCCCGACTCACTCAAATCATCGCCTAAAAAATATAATCCCGTTATTGCCGATGATGTCAACCGAGCACGATTCTCTCCCTCACTTACACCTTCCATCACAATATGGTCGGCATCATTATAGTGATAAATTCTATCGAGCCACCAACCATAACTGAGGGCATTAAGAGTATATTCCGTATTCTCCATGCTTGCCCATGCATCACACCCAATTCTACGGCTATGAGCATAATTGGCAGGGAAAAGAGGTGCAATAGATAAATTCAGCCATAGCTTGTCCGCTGCCAGAGAATCTATATACGCCATGCCTTTATTATAAGCCAGCATTCCGGTTGTTACCTCAGAATCAAAATGACTATCAGCCTCATAAGCGCCATGCCCCATAAAATCAAGCTTCACAAAATCATATCCCCAGTCAATGAATTGACGCATCCTTTTCTCTATTCTTTTCATAGTGGCAGGATGGGTTGGATCAAGAGCATAAGCACCATCAAACTCCAAAATCTTCCCATTATGATATAAATAAATATCTTTATATTTATATTCCGGCATCTCTTCTACCACTGCTTCCTTATCTTTTATCCAATCAGTAAAAGGACAATAGTAAATTCCGGCTTTCTGATGTCGGGAATGACATGTGTCTGCAAATTTTATAAGTTGAGGTTCGTTCATTCTAACATTCCAAAATGAATCCAGACCTATACATACCACTCCATCCGAGTCAGCAAAAGATTGTGGCTGAAGTTCGTCTTTAAAATATTCTGAAACTTCCAATGCGTTTCTTAAATTGATATCGGTCTGAATTTTTCCCCAACTATTCCAACCAAACGGTTTTTCTCCCAGTGAAGAGAGACGAGGACTTACCCATCTACATACATCAGCAAATGTCTCCAAGCCATCCCGCCAGTCGTCAAATTTCCCTATCATGATTTTAGGAGATTTTACCCTCTTCCCTTTTACTACACCATGACTCATTACATCACGTGAAAGCTCATCTGTATATCCACTATGTACACACAGAGTATCAATCTCTCCTTCCCTTTTAGACAGAATTTCTATACCTGTTTTCCATACATCATGCTCCACTGAACCTACTACGATGCTTTCTCTTGTCAGTCTATTCCATACGGAAGATACCTCATGACTCACAGGAGCTTTCTCTCCAAATGATGTAACTTTATAACGTACCCACGCATCATTGTCGTAAGGGACAAACAAGATATTATTATCCGGCTCTTCAAATATTTTAACCGACTTCGTGCTTTCAACGGGTGCCATATAATTCAACTCTAAATCAGAAGCTGAAGACACTGTTAAGTCTGTCATCACATAATTTCTATCTCCGTAAAGATAATAATTCTGTTCTATCTTCTCTTCTCCATTAATACCGGAAACAGTCACTATTACTCCATTTCCGAAAATATCATTTAATCTCTGTTGTCCGACTTTTATATCATGACAGTCTGCCATAGATCTGAAACACGAATCTAATCCCCATTTTGGCACATTATTGCCTAAGATACATTTCCCATCATAATCCAACTCTACTCCCCCTGTTATATTGTCGGCTTTAATCAGCCATTTTCCCTCCTCAACCGTAATCGACTGAGCCAAGGTCAATTCTGCATGGACCACTAACAGAAAGACTGATGATATTTTTGAGAATAATCGGTAAAACATTGGTTTCGTAATTTTTTAATTTAGGCTCATACTCTCTTTAATTTCTTCCTTTATCAGAATAGGACATAATCTCCTTTTGCTTAACTTAATTCTTTGATTTAACATCATCTGTCACTAAGTTTATAATCAGAATCTTATGTCCTATTCAAAAAAAGAAGAACCTGACTGTTATCAACGATTATCTGTAGCCGGCATTCTGGTCTGCCGGGGTGATGTCTTCGTTCTGCTCAATTTCCTCATTGGGGATAGGATAGCGCATATTGTGAGAGTCGATAGAGCCTGAACGTTTAGCCCATTTATTACGCTCCTTAACGTACTCTACGAATTTTCCTGTACGGATAAGATCGAATCGGCGCCAGTTTTCTCCAATAAGTTCACGGATTCGTTCATCAAGTATTCTGTTGCGGAATTCCTCCTGACCCATAGCATCCCATTTTTTATCAGCAGGGAGCTGGAAACCCCAAGCTCTGTTTCTCACTTGATTGACAATCTCCACAGCATCTGAAGTGCGGTTAAGTTCATTCAGACATTCAGCATAGCAAAGAAGCACATCTGCATAACGGAGCAGAGGGATATTCTTACCTGAATTCCACATGTTGTTTATACCGTTATCTGTATGTTGGTCCGTGCGGAAATCCTCATATTTTTTTACGTGAGGCTTAAGCTCGTCATGATCTTCTCCCAGGTCTTCCCAAGAAACGCAGTCAAGATTGGGAATCTCACCATAGTAAGAGAAATCATAGCGGATAGCCTCATCGCGACGAAGGTCTCCATCTTCCCATATACCACCCTCCTCAACGCTGCTGTAGGCATATTCAGTGATGACCACATGGTCGTAGCCTGCGAAATAGCAACCGTCGCTCCACCAGTTCTGGGCTACACGTGAACCAATCTGGAATTGAATCTTGTTCTGATTTGGATTGTTGTTAAACTGGAGTTCGAAGATAGACTCACTCGTGTTAGGAGTACGATAATCAAAAAGATCAGCATAGTCTGCCAATGAATACCCCATTGTCATCACCTTTTCAAAACAATCGGCAGCTTTAGCAAAATCGCGAAGACCGGTCTCTACCGGAGCTGCCATGTATGCCTTACCGAGCAGAGCATATCCGGCTCCTGAAGTAGCACGTCCCGGATCGTTGCTACGCGGAGCATACTTGGCGGCCTTCTCCAGGTCAGCAATCACAAATTTCCAGGTGTCAGTGAGCGACTGGCGCCCATATCCTGTCTCATCGACCTTATTAAGGTCGATAAGTGGTATTTCTCCCCAATAGGATGCAAGTTCAAGATCCATGAATCCCCTTATGAAGCAAGCCTCACCAAGAAGCTCAGCCTCTTTTGTGCCTTCCTTTATTTCATTGCCTTCAAGGGCTCTTATGATTTTTGCAGACGCAGTGACCACCGGATACCTCGCATTCCACTGATCCTTTATTCTTCCGGTCATTGAATTGAGGTTGGCATCATAATTATCGAGACATGCGTTCTCCCCTCCGTCTTTCATCTGTAGGGCGCCACGCTGAATTTCATCGGTGCCTGTCATCAGAAACCATGCCCTTTCGTCAGTACGGGTATTATCACGCATTGAATTGTAGATGCCCGTCAGATTCGATTCAATATAGGCGAGGTCGCTATATATCTGATTTTCTGTAAGACCCATTTGGCTCTCTTCATCGAGAAAACCTGAACAGGAGGTCATTCCTGCCGCTATGATAGCCGATGTTATTATATTTGTGATTTTTGTATTCATGATGATGATTGATTTAGAAAGTTAGATTCAAGCCGAAAGTGAAAGAGCGGGTTGCAGGATAACCATAGTCGCCGGTTTCCGGATCAAAGCCCTTATACTTTGTTACAGTGAAAAGATTTGAGCCTGTGGCATAGACCCTGATATTCTCGAAATGAATAGCTTCCATCCATTTTCTTGGCAGAGTATAGCTCAAGGTTAAGGTAGCGAGGCGAAGATAGGAAGTGCTCTGTAGAGCAAAATCAGTGTCCCAGGCATAGTAAGGATTGTAGCCTGTCGCCGTATTGGTGATTGCTCTTGGGAAAGCACCATTTGGATTCTTATCGCTCCATCGGTTAAGAAGGTCGACAGAAGCCATGGAAGTGCCGGTAGAGGATATGAGCGACTCATAATATTCACTTATCTTTTTACCACCGATAGAATAGTTGAATATGGCATTCAGAGTGAGACCCTTCCAAGTGAAATCTGTAGAGAATCCACCATATACCTTCGGATCCATACATCCCGCAATGACACGGTCGTTCTGGTCTACCACTTTATCACCGTTCTGGTCAAGGGCGAATAAATCTCCAATTTCCACATTCTTGCCGTTATAATTTATTCCTTCCCACTGCGAACGGTTGGATTCAGTGGCAATACCTCCGCATTTGAGTGTATATATTGAGTTGAGTGATTCTCCAAGGAAAATATTTCCTGTGCGCTCAGTGCCGTTTAATATTCTTTCCACACCGTTATGGAGTTTATTCACCTTGTTATGGTCAAGTGAAAGGTTTGCCGAAATATTCCAAGTGAAATCCTTCAAATCAATTGGAGTAGCGCTGATTGTCATTTCAAAGCCCCGGTTTGTTACCGACCCAATATTTTCCCATTCTTCGCTATATCCTGTAGTCAAAGCGAGAGAATGCTTCATGAGAAGATTATCATTGTTGATAAAGAAACCATCAAGCGAGAGACGAAGACGATTGTTTAAGAAAGCCATGTCTACTCCGATATTAGTCTGTTTCTGTTTTTCCCAAGTCAGCAAGGGATTACCAAGCAAACCGCTGGTGGCGTATGATGCTGAACCATTGCTCACGGAGGAGTAATACATAGTGGCATAAGCATAATTCTCGATATCCTGATTACCAACCACACCATAACCGACACGTAGTTTAAGGTTATCAAATATATGCTGATTTTCCATAAATTTTTCGTTTGTCACTGCCCAGTTGGCTGAGAACGATGGGAAAATACCCCACTTGTGTCCGGGTCCGAATTTTGAGGAGCCGTCATAACGTGCAGTAGCTGTCAGATAATAACGATTATCATAGTTATAGTTAGCTCTTATCAGGTAAGAAAGGAGTGTGGAAGCATAGAAATTAGAATCTATTTCCTTCTTATCATTGGCTGCGGCGCCTCCGAGATCATTAAAGCCGAGATCATTTGATGCATAACGATCGCCCTGTGCTTTTGTATAGTTGAACGTATTTCGAGAAGCAGACGTGCCGATAAGGAAATCTGTATTATGGACATCGGCAAACGTACGGCGGTAAGTAGCTGTATTATCCCATTGCCATGAAAGTTTTGTCCAGCGTTCATGCTTTGCACGTGCATCGCCATTATAATGGCGGATTGCCTGCTGAATATAATCAGGCGTAAACTCCATCCAACTTTGATTTGCAAGGTCAATTGCGAAAGTAGAACGTATGTTCAGCCCCTCAATTGGGTTGATATTAATATAATTTGAGGAAATGAGGCGGTCGCGAAGGCGCTTCTGGGTTATCTCCATAGAATTGTAGGGATTATAATCGTTGTTATTGCCCTCGGTATGGGCACGATAATAAAGCGTCAGATAGTCGTATGTATAACGTGTCTCCGGATTCTGATATGGAGCGGGATTCAATAGCGGATTGGCAGCCATTGCCTGATTAAACACATCATCAGTAGGTATTTTATCTTCCGTGCGTGAGAATTGTGTGTTGGTGCCGATACGCAACCATGACTTGATATCTGAATCGACATTTACACGTCCTGAATAGCGATTATTCTTTGTTCCGATTGTAATACCCTTTATACCGCTGTAATTGAAGCTTGCGAAGAGATTATATTTTTCTCCACCGTTTGAAAAGCTAAGCGTATGGCTCTGGGTTACGCCTGTCTGAGTGAAACGGTCAAGCCAGTCGAATGATTCCCCTGAACGGTAAGTTTCAAGTTCCTCAGCAGAGAACGCTGTGTTTGTACCCAACAGAGTGGTCTGAATATATTCTTCCCGGTTAGCGGTAGGATTGGAATAGATATAGCCGTTGGCGAAGGCATCTATACGCAAGTCGCCAAGCTGCCGGGCTGACATCGTCTTAGGGCGGTGAGCAATATGTGAAGTCTGAACCCAACCGTCATACGTAACTTTTCCCTCTCCCTTACGACCTTTCTTAGTAGTAACGAGGATCACACCGTTTGCACCGCGAGAACCATATATTGCTGTAGCAGACGCATCTTTCAATACTTGAATTGACTCTACATCCTCCGGATTAATTGTGTTGAACGAACCGAATTCTCCATCCATTACCAGACCGTCAATTACGAATATCGGAGATGAGCCTGAATTTATTGTGTTGATACCGCGTACTCTTACGGTAGCATCCTCACCGGGTTTTCCGCTGGGAGTAACCATTAAGCCTGCCATCTTTCCCTGAAGAGCACCCGCTACAGTGGTTGAAGGAGTCTCATTAAGCTTTTCGGCATCCAGATAACCTACAGAACCCGTAAGGTCGGCTTTTTTCATGGCTGCACCCACCACAATCACCTCATCAAGGATAGAGTCGTTTTCACTGAGGGAAATATTTAACTGCCCGTCTGCCGGAACCTTAAATTCACCTGTCACATAACCAACGTATGAAACCTGAAGGGTGCTCCCGACAGGAGCTTTGATTGTAAAGTCGCCATCTATGCCTGTGGAAGTGCCTGTGGAGGTACCCTTCACAAGGATTGTTGCTCCAATCAATGGTTCTTGAGTAGCTTTATCGACTACCACACCGCTGACTGTTATCGCCTCTTGAGCCATAACCGGCAAAATAGCCATGAGACTCATCAGAATAAATAATGTTATTTTTCGCATGATATAGTATTAGTTTTAGCGCAAATTATGCCGGAAGACATTATCATCTTTTTCTGGGAATAAAACCGTAGTTTTTTTTATTTAAACTAACATTTATCACCTTATTATATAATCAAAATACCCAATTCTCCGGAATCATTCCTTGAAACAAGTAATCAATGTCTCCGGGCATCATTTGCAACTTAAGTTTAACTTCTCTTTATTAAATCTCCTCTATGTGTAGCACAGTGCTGTCAAAATTATTTCCAATTCCAAGCGATATACCTTCATTCATCAGATAATCACCGGGAAAGATCTGACCATCGCCGTAAAATGAGGGCCAATCTTTTTTATTAAGCTCTGTGATACGGTAATTTTTATTTGGGTCAAGTCCTTTCAGCCGAGTCTGGAAGAAAGTGGTGCGTCCATGATATTTAAGACTGTATGCAAAAAACACCGATTCCTTTCCATCTTTTGAAACATATTGGTGTGAAGCCCATCCTGTGCCGTCTTCAGGATTCTTGAGTCGGAAAAGGTCGCCAAACTGAACTATCGGACGTATCTTCTTATATGCTGAGATTGCTTGCTGAGCAAATGCCCATTCTTCTTCATTCAGATGTTTAGGCTGGAGTTCAAGACCCAGACGCCCTCCCATAGCCACGTCAAAACGATATTTCAGAGGAGCCATCATCCCTGTCTGATGATTAGGACTTGTCGATACGTGAGAAGCTGTTGCAATTGCCGGATAAAATAGGTTCGTACTGTTCTGAATACGTATACGGTCAAGTGAGTTTGTGTTATCACTGGTCCAGAACTCATCGTGATATTTCAAAGCACCCATATCAAGACGTGCACCACCGGAGCTGCAAAGTTGAATCATGATGTCGGGATGCTTATCGCGGATACGATCATAGACAGAATAGAGCCCCTTTGTATAATCGATCCAGAAATGCGACTGACGGTCGGCAGGGAGATATTCTGAACCAAAGTCAGTAACAAATCGGTTTGCATCCCATTTTATATAACTGATGTCCGGACTCATGGCAACTACATCATCGAATGTCTTCACAATGAAGTCTTGCACTTCAGGGTTAGTCAGGTCAAGAATCCATTGCTGACGAATCTGAATCTTATCGCGGTCGCCGCTTTTTACAATCCATTCAGGATGAGTCTCTGCGAGACGGCTTTTAGGATTGACCATTTCCGGTTCTATCCAGATACCGAACTTTAACCCCTTATCGACTGCATGTTTTGCAAGATAATCTATTCCGCGAGGAAGTTTCTCAGTATTTACTTGCCAGTCGCCCAATCCCGAATGGTCAGTATTTCGGGCATATTCTCCATTTCCGAACCATCCGTCGTCAAGGACAAACATCTCTACTCCTATCTTGGCTGCATCGTCAATCATGTCGGTGATTGTTTTCTCGTCAAAATTCATATATGCTCCTTCCCAGCTATTTAGCACCACAGGACGTTCTTTATCGGCATGAGCGAGTGAATGATTACGAATCCAATCATGAAGATTACGCGACACTTGACCTCTGCCCTCATTGCTGAATGTCCATACCATATCAGGGGTTGTGAGGCTTTCTCCTTTTTCAAGATAGTAGGTTGAGGCAAAATCGTTGACTCCTCCCACAACATTCATACGTCCGCATTCATCTTGTTCAAAGGTGAGTTTGTAATTACCCGACCATGCGAGCGCTCCGCCATATACATCTCCTGCGTCTTCCCGTGCGGGTCCGTTCAGAGAAAGGAGGAAAGCCGGATTTGCGGTCTGTGTAGCCTGCACACCTCGTTTCGATTCAACGCTTTTTATACCCGGTTGAAGTTGTTCTTCCACAAGTTGCATTTCCGTAGCCCAGACGCCATGAAAATGTGTAAGATAATAGGAATCGGCATGAAGTGGCAGATAAGTTGATGCAAGATTTTCTACAGTAAGCTTTCCCTCTTCATTATTAGTCAGAGTTGCAGACTGAGTTATGACGTTTTCTTTTCCGTATGCTGTATAAGTCAGGGTTAGTCCTATATTGTAAAGGGGGTCGTTCAGCTTAATTTCTGTACGTGTTACATCATCCTTAGGATGTGTTACGGAATGCGACACATACTTTAGGTGGGTAGTATGCGAGCCATCAGCATGTATAAGTTTCAAAGCCGGCGAAATCATCACGTATCCTCCGTAAGCAGGATAAGCCTGGGGTGCGTAGCCTGATCCATTATCTGGCTGCTCCCTATATTGCTTAGTCTGATATGGCATCACATTATTATACTTCTTGCCATAATAATTGTGGACAAGATTGCCATTCTCGGCTACGGTCATCACCATTTCGGTGTTGTCTGTCGACACTCGGATTGGAGAGTTTTCATTTGCGGCAGCTCCGAAAGCCGCTGCCGTTGCAAAGGTTAGAGTTAGAAAATTTTTTAGTATCATGGTCTGTAGTTTTTTGATTCGTTTTGCGGCAGAAGATATATTTCTTCGACGCTGCAAAATTACAATGTCTTCCATAGCACTAAAAATTCTCATGCTCCATTTGCTTGGTAATTTCAATTCTTTTTGCTATCTATCAATCGTTTGACTCATTTTTACCAATTGTCTGAACTAAAATTACCAACCTTCTTCCACCCTTTTCCTCCCTCCAGACCAATATTCCTGAAAAAACACTGATAGCTGAAAGGAAATTTTCAATCTCATTTCAGCTATCAGTGTTTCAGACTCAAATTTATCAATCACTGACTCAATTTGATTCAAATCTTCATACCATATATGTCTCTAATTACACCCTCTCTTCAATAACCCAATCGGTCAACGTCCTTGTTTCAGTAGAGAAATTTGCCCCTATCATGTAGACCAGTCGGCTGTCTGCCTCAAAGGGCTTATTGATTGCCCGCCATACCCACGTAGAAAATAATTAGATAAGGAATCCCAAAAACCTTCATAAACTTCCCGATTAGGGAAACCTAAGGTATACTGACGCGTAATGGGGTTATAACTTTTTATAGTCAGATAGCCTGCCTGATAAAGCACCGGCACTAAATCGCGACCCGTGTCGGTCATATCATTAAGAGCTGCTTCATTCCTCCTCTCCCCTTCAAGATTTGCAAGCAGATAGCCATACCTCTTAACCAATTTAATAAGATAAGAGGGAGAGCCGGTGGAAAACCAATAATGATTAAACTCTTCAGAATCAAAAGCACTTAGAACGCTAAAAGGATTATAGATAAATTCTCCTTTCTTTGCAAAGTGGTAACCGTCATAAAGCCGTTTGAATTCTTTCCATGCCTCTTCCTCACTAATATCATTTTCTTCCGAAAACTCTGCGACAGGTCTTGTGAAATCTCTTTTAAACTCACTCTCACTGATGCCACAGACTGCATTAAATTTCGGAAGCATGGAAATATCCTTGAGATTGTTCAAGCCACTGAAAATCGATACCTTTCCGAATTTAGAAACGCCTGTCAGCATGGCAAAACGTATAAATTCATCGCTACCTTTTATTACTGAATAGAAACTCCTCAGTTCAGACTTAATATTTTCGAGCAATTCCTGATTATGAAGACAGTCGAGTATCGGCTTATCATACTCATCTATTAATATCACTACCTTCTTACCATATTTTTCATAGGCTTGACGTATGAGTTCCATAAATCTCTCCTGCGGACTATGAGAGGAAGATGAAATGCCATAGTCTTGCTCTATAAAATTCAGATTCCCATTAAGTCTTATTCTAAGACGTTCTATGTCTATATAGTTGGCAGGACTCAAGTCAAATCCGAACACCGGGTATGATTCCCATTCAGTCTCCAGATCAGAAATAGCAAGTCCTTCAAAAAGCTCTTTCCTCCCTTTGAAATATGCCTCCAGAGTCGACATCAACAGACTCTTCCCGAACCGACGTGGACGGCTCAGAAAAATATAATCGGAATACTTGATAAGCTCATAAATAAAGGAAGTTTTATCCACATAGAAAAGATTTTCCTCTCTAATCTTACTGAATGTCTGAATTCCGACCGGATAATTGATAGTCTTCGGCATATATCCTCCTCTTTTTAATTTCTTCCTGCAAATATAATATTTTTATCTTTTATCACCCGTTATTTTATACGGAAATTCCCGGAGCTCATACCATCGCTCTAAAAATCAAAAAAGGAGTGCATCTCACGACGCACTCCTTTCATTAAAATGTCTATATGTTCTTATTTCACCAATCAATTGAAACGACGGTTGCCGTTAAGAGCCGGCTTACCGTTATTGTCATTCTGTGCTTTCTTGGCTGAATTCTTGATCACATTATATGCAATCGGAGCAGCACAATAGAGAGAACAGAATGTACCTACAACGACACCGAAGATCATAGCAAACGTGAAACTGCGGATTGTGTCGCCGCCGAGGAAGAAGATGCAGCAAAGCACAAGCAGAGTAGAGAACGATGTCATGACCGTACGGGTCAGTGTCGTGTTGAGCGACTTATTGAATGTCTCATAACGATCCTCTTTCGGATAGATCTTCATCATCTCACGCACACGGTCGAATACTACCACCGTATCATTAATCTGATAACCGATGATGGTCAGCACAGCTGCTATGAACGATTGGTCAATCTCCATTGAGAAGGGAAGGAAGCCCCAGCAGATAGAGTAGAAACCAATGATGAGGAAAGCAGTCAATGCCACTGCACACACAGCGCCCACTGAGAAGGCAATGTTGCGGAAACGCACGAGAATATAGAGGAACATACATACTACCGCTATACCCACTGCCCAATATGCATCGCGCTTCATATCGTCAGCCACAGAAGGTCCAACTTTCTGGATTGAAATGATACCATGGCTTTCATCTGCAACAGTAAATGCGCTTTCATCCATCACCTTGCCGTCGGCACCGGTAAGCTCCGGCTTAAGGTTTTTATAGAGCAGAGCTGTAATTTCATTATCCACATCAGCATCTTCTGCCGAAATCTTATAGTTGGTAGAGATTCTGACCTTGGAAGGATCATCAATTGTGATTACCCCTACGCTGACTGTCTTGTCGTTTGCCTCTGTCTGAAGAGCATCAAGAAGACGCTCCTGAATCACTGACGGCTCAACATCCTTCTCGAACTGCACCACATAGTTGCGACCGCCTGAGAAATCGATACCCTGATTCATACCGCGGAATACGAGAGAAGCGATTGAAATCACAATAAGGAAAAGCCATACACATGCTGCAACCTTTGACTGACCGAGGAAGTTGATTTTGGTATTTGCAAGGAAATTGCGGCTCAACTTAGTGTCAAAGGTCATATTTGCGCAGCGACCATTCTTCGTAATCAGATCAAAAGCGATACGGGTCAGGAAAACTGCCGTGAAGAATGAGCAGACAAGACCGATGATAAGAGTGGTTGCAAAACCCTTGATAGGACCTGAACCGAAAAGAAGAAGGATAACGCCGGTGATGACTGATGTGAGGTTAGAGTCGAAAATTGCAGAGAAAGCATTACTGTAACCTTCAGAAATTGCCTGACGGAGTTTCTTGCCGAGACGAAGTTCCTCTTTCGTTCTCTCAAAGATAAGCACGTTGGCATCCACAGCCATACCGAGGGCAAGCACGATACCGGCGATACCGGAAAGTGTCAGCACCGCCTGGAAAGAAGCGAGGATACCGAGAGTGAAATAGAGGTTGAGGATAAGACCCACGTTTGCCACCAGACCCGGAACCACACCATAGATGGCAATCATGAACACCATCAGAAGGGCAATTGCAACGATGAAGGAGAGGAAGCCCTGCTGAACAGCCTCAGCACCAAGACTCGGACCGATAACGTTGTTGCTGACCACGTCAACCTTAGCGCTCATCTTACCTGACTTCAACACGTTCGCAAGGTCATTTGCCTCTTCAGGAGTGAAGTTACCTGTAATCTGAGAACGTCCGCCTGTGATCTCGGCATTGACATTCGGGAAAGAATATACGTTATTGTCAAGGACAATTGCTATCGGACGATTGATATTGTTTCTTGTTATGGTTGCCCATGCCTGAGCGCCGTTATCGCTCATGGTCATGTTGACCATGTTGCCCTGAAGCTTATCAAATTCACTGCTTGCAGAAACCACTGCATCCCCTTCGAGGGCAGCATCACCCTTGAGCGCTACAAGCTGCCAGTAAGGAGTGGTGCGGTCTTCGCCGTTCGCTTTCTTCTGGACGTTGCCCTGAGCGTCATAGAGAGGAATCTCGACAGGCTTGACAGTCCAGACGGCAGTGAAATCAGAAGGAAGTTTCTGTTTTGCAAGAGGTGATGAAAGAAGGCTGTCGACAAGAGCGCGGTTCTGAGAAGTAACCATACCGATGACAGGGCTACCCTTGCGCTGCACGCCGCCAAGAAGCTCTATGAGGTTAGTGTGATTCACAGTGTCCTGCTGAGCCCACATCTGAGCGAACGCACCGAGATCGTTAGCAATTTCCTCGTAATTGTAAACCTCGAAAAATTCCAGATTGGCTGATGATTTAAGGAGGTCTGTAACACGTTCGGGCTCCTTCACACCCGGAAGCTCGAGAAGTATCTGACCTGACTTATCCTGAAGTTTCTGGATATTTGGAGCGACAACACCAAACTGGTCAATACGTGTGCGGAAAATATTGAAGGCAGCGTCTACCTGGCTGTCAACCTGTTTTTCGAGGGCAGCCGTTACTTCGGCGTTAGATGAATTACCTTTGATTTTTGACAGGAACTCACCCTCCCTTTCAAACAGACCAGCCATCACTCCGGGCTGGATATAGGAAGCAAACTTGTTGATGAAATCCTTATCAGAGCCTTTAGCGCCGGCAGCGATTGCCTTATTGATAGCATCGTTGATCTGCTGGAGCTGGCTCTCGCCTGCTGCATATTGACGGAGAATATCCGGAACTGAAATCTCCAACACCACGTTCATACCTCCCTTGAGGTCAAGACCAAGTCCGATTTCAAGCTTGCGGACCTGATTGTAGGTGTAACCAAGATAGACTTTCTCCTTGTCGATAGAATCGTTGAACTGCTTTAGATTCTGTTTGTAAACATCATTGGTTACGTCATCGGTCTTTGCCATCATGGCTGCATATTCCGCTGCTTTCTTCTCATAATGAGACGTTACGAAGCTGAAGGAAATATAAAAGCCACAGATAAGGACCAATAGTACCGCAATGGTGCTGATAAACCCTTTGTTCTGCATTTTTTGTTGGTATTTATTGATTTGTTTTATTTGTTTCGGTTAGTTTTTCCGCCTTTTTTGTGTTTGCACCTGTGAGTTGGCAGGCTCTTTGAAAGGGGATTTTTTTCAGCTTGCAAATATAGTTCAATTTTTTCACCTAATCTTAATTTCTCTCCTTAAAAATGTATTTTTTATCGTTTTTACACTTTTTTAATCCCCTTTTCTCTCTCCCTATCATTTTTTATTGCTACTTTTGAACCTTGATTTCTATTGATTCAATTTTTTAACATACAGACCCTGTCATGCGTGTAGTCATCCCCCCGCGGCTTATTAATATCCTCTCGCTCGTCATCAGCATCATTGCCCTTGCGGCTTGTGCCTCAATCGGGAATCCTTCCGGCGGACCCCGCGATGAAGACCCTCCCCGTTTTGTGAAGGCAAATCCGGCACCGGGTTCCACTAACGTCAAGAGACAGAGGATTGACATAGAATTTGATGAGCTTGTCAACGTCAAGGATGCCTTTACGAAGGTGGTGGTCTCTCCCCCGTCTGCCGGTTCTGTACCTCGTGTTTCTTCTCAGGGACGCCGGGTCTCCGTGCAGTTTAACGACACTCTTCTCCCCAACACAACCTATTCCATTGATTTCGCCAACGCAATTGAAGATAATAATGAAGGGAATAAGCTTCAGGGATTCACTTACACATTCTCCACAGGCGAAACCCTCGATTCCCTAAGGATTTCAGGAATGGTGCTTTCTGCCGACGGACTCGAGCCGCAGCAGGGTATGCTTGTGGGTGTCCATTCAAACCTTGCTGATTCTGCCCTTTCCACTCTCCCCTTTGACAGAGTGGCAAAAACTGATGATCGCGGCAGATTCTCCATACTCGGATTGAAGCCGGGTGAATACCGTATCTATGCCCTCAATGATATTGACAACGATTATAAACGTGCCAACCCTGAGGAAGCAATGGCTTTCTACGATTTCACCTTATCGCCTACTTCCACCAGGGTGAATGCAGTCGACACAATCTTCAATCTTCTAACCGGAGAAGTTGACACCATCATCAACCGCGAGCGCACCAGATACCTCCCCAATGATATCCTCCTCCGCTCTTTTGAAAGCGACTACAAGGCTCAGTTCCTTCAGAAATATGAGAGGGTTGATTCCACACGCTTATCCTTTCTCTTTAATGCGCCTTCCAAGCAGCTACCCGAGCTTTCAATAGTCGGAGAAGACGGGTATAAGGATTGGTACACAATCGAACGGTCAGCCGGGAACGACACCCTTACTTACTGGCTGCGCCCACGCAGCCTGATTGCAATTGACTCCCTGCGTATTGCCGCAACATACCTGCGAACGGATTCTGCTCAGAAATTATCACCCACAACCGATACGCTCCGATTCTTCCGCCCGATAGTGAAGCCCGTCAAGGAGAATAAAAAGAATAAAAAAGAGGAGGAAGCTGACACTCTTCCTCCCGTAATCCCTCCTCTCGGGATAAAGATGATCACCTCTTCCAACCATGAGGTGTTTATGCCTCTGATAATGGAATTTGACACTCCCCTTGCTCGTCTTGACTCTACGGCTTTTCATCTCGAGACTATGCAGGATTCCGTCTGGCAGCCCGTCAAGGGGGAATGGAAGGTGGAGCCCTACGATACTCTTTCCCCCAGAAAACTGAAAGTGGAATATCCCTGGGATTATGCCACTCAATACCGTCTGAGAGTGGACTCTCTGGCAGGAGAAGGAATCTACGGACTCTTTACGAATCCTTACGAACATTCCTTTAAGACAAAGACCGAAGAAGATTATTGCGCAATCACGTTCAATATCCTGAATTTTAATGATTCCGTGCCTGCCTTTGTGGAACTCCTTTCCACATCTGATGCTCCCATACGCCGTCTTCCCCTGAACGGAAAATCCGTCACTTTCCGCTATCTTACTCCGGGTAAATATTATGCCCGTATCTTCGAAGACCATAATGGGAACGGCATCTATGACACGGGCGATTTCTCTGTATTACGTCAGCCTGATATGGCTTACTATTATCCGAAAATTGTTTCCCTAAAGAAAAACTGGGAGAAAACTGAAGACTGGAATGTCTTTGACACGGCAATCGATCTAATGAAACCAGAGGCTATCAAGAAAAATAAACCGGAGACCGATAAGCGTGCGCGCAATAATAAACGCAACGATGATAACCTTGACGATGAAGAGGAGGAAATGTTTGATCCCACCCGGAATCCTTTCAATCCTAATGACAAAGGCAACAACCGGAACCGGAATCTACGCCGATAAACAATATGAATTTCAGAAAGGGGAGCAGGCACGACGACAGACAGTTGTGCCTGCTCTTGTTATAGATGCCTCCGCAGCAATTGCCTCAAGAGATTCTCCGAGTCTGTCTCCTCTTTCTTTCCATGCTCCTGCCGAGGCTGGAAGAGTGACCGAAAGCCACCACCCTACCACTCTTGCAATTAAGAATTCATGCACTGCATCGCGTATTCCGGCAGCCCGTATCTCTTTCCCGTTTTCCGGAAGGCACAGTCTCAGTCGTCTGTCTCTTTTCTCTGCCTCAACATCGGAAAGTCTCCTCCTGTGTCCGCTTCCTTTCGCTATTACAGGGAGAAGACGGAGGCGTGCTTCCGAGTAGGCAAGTGAAAGCAGGCGGTCGATGCGCTCTATGTTATCCTCCTGACATATATCGAAAGTCTGGTGAAGTCTGTGGGACTCCGTACTCCCTTCCTCCACATCAGCTGCCACATAAGCCGCATTTCCAATATCGGCAAGGAGCGCATCTCTGCTAAACGTTATCTCTGTCATGTTCATTCCTTTCCTATTCTTCGTAGAGGACGGCATCTTTTACTGACAGCCTCAATCATAGTTTTCAGCGATGACTCTGCCAGCAATGTGTATTCCGGCGCATCCGTCTTGTGGGTAATGGTAAACCAGTCGACCACAGCCGAACTGACAATATACTGATGGGCAGCGGCTGTGATTGTGTCAAGAGTAGCTAAATTATAATTTGACGGCATCCTGAGAGATAGTGAGAGACGCGCATCAGTATCTATCAGTGTGTTCGAGCTTTTTGTCACCGTCTGCTGAAGATATTCTCCAAGTTTGGTCTTCAACATCGCATACGCCATTGATATGCTCCTCAACACCTGGTTTGCATTCTCATCATCATCATTTGCCTGCATGTTTGCCACAAGCTCATGATTACTGTCTGATCTGCGGCATTTGCCGGTCAGATAAGTCTTATTCTGGATATCGTATATTATCTCAGAGAGGTCAAGTGTTATTTCTATTGTCTGCATTTCTCTGCTATTTTTAAATTACTGATGTCTGTTTCCTTTTCTGACAGGGGGACGGCGGTGGCATAATTGTCTCTCAATATCAGTAAGGCGCCTGAATGCACGCTCCTCATATTCGGAAGCCTGACCCGGAAAAGTTATCCTGAACCATTTCGAGGCAATTAAGCCGACCATATAAGAAAAGCATCCGGCAGCAACCGATGGAGTCAATGTTTCCTCGTATGCTCCGCTGACAGTAAACTCGAGAGAAAGTCTGTCTCCGGAAAATTCGGTATCGCTGACGTAACTCTTAAGTTTCTCTACCAAAGTCGACACTCCCTCTTCCCAATACCTGTTCAGAAGATTCGCATCGCCTTTGCCTGAAACTATCCTCCCGAAGCGTTCAGGGATATCTGCCATCTCTTCCGCGGGAAACCGACTGGCAACGTATGCAGTGGTCTGCTCTATCTCTCCATATACCTCATCTCTTTTAATATGTACGCTGATTTTTTTCATTATTATTTGTTTATATAAATTAATTTTTATAACTTTGCTATTAGAAATTAAAGCTTGCCATTAGCATTTCTCAATTTCTGACTTATACAAAATTTTAAATTTACTTATCATGTCTCAACAAGAAACTGTCAAACAGCGTCTTCTAAGTTTCCTTAAGCATGAGGGCATTTCCCATAGCGAATTTGCACGCCGACTGGGAGTCTCCGTTGCCTATTTGGGAGCCATGCGCAAATCTATGCCTGAAGAAAAAATAGCCAAGGTTGTGAGTCTGTTCCCTCATCTCAACAGAGATTGGCTCCTTTATGGGGAAGGGGAAATGCTTCTTCGCAAAGAGAGCAAACCGGTTGCTTCCGAGCTGGAAGAATATCTTGTGCCTCTACTGCCTGTCGAAGCTCACGCCGGAACTCTCCAGATGCTTTCGGAAGGAGTGGCTCTCGCCGATTGTGAGAAAATAATCGCTCCCCGAAAAGGTGTTGACTTTGCAATAAGGGTCACCGGCGACAGCATGGAGCCCCAGATCTACGGAGGGTCAGTGCTTTTTATCAAAAGAATCAATGAGAAAGCTTTTATCCCATGGGGACACCCTATGGTCATAGATACGGAAAACGGAGTGCTGGTGAAAGTGGTGCGTCCTTCGCAGCAAGGCAAGGACTATATCGAAGCTTTAAGCTACAACTCCAATTATCCTCCTATTCAGATTCCGCTCAGCAGTCTTTACGGCATTTACCGCGTCCTCTGCCAGACACGTGCCACTACCACCCTCTGACTCCTATTTCCCTAAATAATGTTTTCTTCCGGCTTATTCCGACTTCAATCTCTCTGCTATCATCCTGACAGTCCGGACATAAGCTGAGGAAGGAATCTGAATATCTCCCGTCGGGTCTATCACGGGAGCCGGCATATACCATCCTTCAGCTAAGGTGGAGCCCGGTGCGCTACGGAATATCCGTAGCGCAGCGTCTCCTGTCGGGGTCACCCCACGGAATATGAAAGGATGATCCGGACCTCCCCTCACTGCCGTTATCTCCGTATGCTGAAGAGATGCAAGCCAATGGCTTGAGGGGAGAATTTCTCTTGAATCCCTTTCCCAGTCAGACATTCTGAGGCTATGCAGAAGAAGAAAATCAGGAGGAAGCGGGAGAAGATATTCCCCATCCGGAAGAGATTGCAGTTCTTTTCCCGACAACGGTTTCCATCCTGAAAGTTGCTCGGGCGGAGTCATGAGGATTGCCTCGCGTGCGCAATCCTCAAGCTCCATTCTGACCCGACGTAGCAGTCCGCTCTTATCTCCGGTTGCATCCGGCGGAAGATAATGAGGATCATAACCTGAAAGGAGGGCTACATCCTCTGCAATCGCTGCTATTTTCATATTAAGGCAACCACTCTTCTCCTCTCAAACTGAGGAGAATTTTCTATAATACGCTGCAATGCAGGGTCGCTGGTAGAGAAGCGTGAAGATACTAACCCATTCGGACCCATAAATCCTCCCGTGAAGTTTATTCTCACTCTCGATTTCCCTACAGGAATGCACATCTGCCAGTCAAGCATCCCGGGGGCAATATATGTCTTTTCCATTTCTGTAATGACGTTTTATAAAATTTCTCAGAATTCACTTTCCACTTCTTTCCATATCACTGCGGAATCTTCCGTACCCGTTTCAGGCGTATAGAGTTTACCCGACTTGATATCGGTGTCCTTTATCTCCTTGGTGAAATAATAGGCTGCTCCTTCTATTGTTTTCTCTTTCTCGGGAGGCGTTGTCTGATCCCAAAGGATAATACGTGCGGTGTCTGTGCTGCCGGCATTGGAATCACCGTCTATCCATATATGGCATGTTCCCTTTAGAGCCAAGGCATCCCATATCAGGATACCGCTGCGTGTCGCTTCCTCCCCATCCACACGGTCGTTGAAGGTGTGTTCGGCTGAATAAACGTAATGCACCAGACGGTTCTCTCCTATCAAAGCTCCGGAGTTGCTCCATCCAAGACGGTCGAGGGTAGGTTCGCGCTTAATCTCTATGTCGCCGAATACGGTATGGAAATTCGTGACCACCCATCCCACACTGTTGGTCTTCGTCGTTATCTGAATTTCAGGATGAGCGGAATAGTCAATCTTCTGAATCTTTTCAAGAAGGTTCTTTCCTGCCAGAAGTATGGCGCTTTTCGGAACATCTTCTCCTGTGAAGAACATTTTTGCCAGGGCTATGATTTTCTCTACTGTCCAGGCTCCCGGTTCCTGAAGTTCGCGCTTGAACTGCCATCTGAGCCCTTCCGTGCAATATGCATACTGAAAGCCCATTTTAGGCACTTCCACCTTAAACCTCCCTGCGCGACTTGCCCACAACGTACGGTTGCCTCTAACTTTGAAGTTGGCTATCGCTTGTTCGGCTATGACAGCTTTTGAGAAAGGAATGCGTTTCTTCTGGCTCTCGAAATAATCACTCACCACTTGATTCATACCTCTCTTCTGAAGATAGATTCTTGTGGGTTGAGGGAGTATAAGATCAGGATCCACTTCTTTCTGTGTCTCATAGAGGGAATTGGCAAGTATCACCAGACGGGTGCCTTTCTTAATTTCGGGCAGATAACCATATTCATCCTCCGGATTGTTCTTTTTCCCATTGACAACTCTGACGACAGGATTTCCTGTAGCCGGCTCTATGCCGCTCACGAAGAGCATAAGGTCTTTACCGGGAGTTTCGTAGGCTCCTGTCGGATCATAACCGTTTATGCCCTGCACAAGAAGTGTGGTGTAGGGGCGGATGGAGTTGGCATCTCCTTCCGAAAGTATAAGTGTAGACCGTCCGCGTGACGTCCCTCCGATTGTCGCCTGCAATATTACGGATGACCTCGGTTCGTCAATCATATAATGATCCACCTCCGGAGAATTCACATTTACCCTTTTTGCCTTCAACATAAGGTTCATCAAGGGAGTGTCTTCACTATTGAATCTGAAGAGCTCATCATCAATAGCAGTGCCTATAAAATTGGCGTCACTGATTTCTCCGGTAGCTCCGGCAGCCGCACTCACTGTTGTCGCTTGTCCTGCTCCCTGAGTGGATAAGCCTGCGCTGCCACGGCTGAGTTCAGGATTTCCCTCTACAAAAGTCATTGATTCCTTATCGGAAATAGTGTTTGGTGTTATCATGATTTATTGCAAATAAAAGCTTTTTAGTGATACTTTTTTGATTATTCTGAATTCTTTCATGCCTGCGTGGCAAGGGTGAATATATCGGGCAACTGAGGATTATGTCCCGGTATGCCTCTGAGATGAGGTAGCCCGTCGCTCTCTTTCGGGAAATACTCCTCTTCAATCCCTGCGTTTCTGCCATCCTTCTCTCCGCGTGCATAAGCGTCGGCAAGGGCAGTCTCATAATTAAATACCTTCAGGAGTATATCAAGTGCTTTCGAACTCACTTTCCCACGCATAGCTCCGATTGCCAATTCCGCAAGAATCGTGAGCAATGCCCTGATTACGTTTTCCGCCAGATGATGTTCCTCAGCAAAACGTCTTATCTCTTCTAATGACAAAACTATGTTACGTCTTACTGCAAAAGGACAACATGTCTTCCTCTCCCCTGCTTCCATCTCCGACAAATCCACATCCTCGGGAAGACTCTTCTTATCCTCAATCTCAACTTCTTTTTCTTCCTTGTTTTTGTTGGGCTCATCTGCTTTGCCATCATCTCCGGCATACAAGGCACGGCTCATGAGAGTGGACACCACCTGATCGTCAGGCGGCTCCGGAACACTGTCCATATCCGGAGCCGAATTGCGGACCAGATTTTTAAACCAGTCCAGAAGATTACGTTTCTCTTTTTTCATAGTCACTGTCAAAATTAATAGTAGTTGTCATTATTGACAGTGCAAAGTTAGAGCCTCTGAAAGCAATGCTATTCATATCCTGCAACAAAACTTTAAATCTAAAAATTTATAAACGCGATCTCTCTGAAATTCCGGCTGTCTTTCCTTTATATCTGCTTGAAGTCGCGTTAAAGGAATAGCGTATGATGAGACGTAGGGCTTGGGAGTCGCTGTAGTTCCATTTCTCAAGTCTCATCTGTTCTCCGAAAGTAGTCATGGAGTTTCTGGCAGTTTTGAATATATCGGAAGCCTGAAGTTGAAAAAACCATCCCCTGACGTTTTTTGTCAGCCCTATGTTTAATTGCCATGATGGTTTTAGAGTGACTACATCCATGTCTCCTCGTGTCCAGCCTGTCAGGTCTGCAGTCAGATTAAATCCTTTTCCCAGATTGAAAGTGTTATATTGGCTCCAGAATAAGACCGGGTTATTCATTTTCTTTATGCCTTCTCTTGTATGCAACTCAAAATCCTGTCCTAACAGATTCAGGCGAAACCGTGGAGACCATCTCCGAATCTTAGGTGATAAAGAAAGCACCAGATTATATTTTGACAAATTGGGAATGTTGACATACGACATCAGATTTACCGGAGAACCCTCTTCAAATGGTTTTATGACACTTATTATAGCATCTTTATCATATTGCCAGCCGATGCTGAAAAACACCCATTTCCATAAACCGGCAAGAGAAATATCATGTATCATTTCAGACGTAAGCAATGGATTGCCGCTCTCATAAGTGAATCTGTCATCATACTGTATGGCACTGCTCAGGAGGCTATATGATGGACGTTTGGTCTTAGAAGTATAAGACAACGTGAAATTTGCTTTCTTCAGAGGGAAAGAGAAATCAAAATTAGGATAAAATCTGCTGTACTGCCGACTTTGCCCGGGAATAAAACATGAATGCATATAATAATCTGACTTAACCCGCTCATATCTGAGTCCGGCATTGAATTCCACTTTCCCGATCGGGATATAGACTGCCATAAAACCGGATATATTTGATTCTTTTATACGATTGTCGGCATCTGTCAATTCATTATTTATGTTTTCAAAGAAGTCTTTTCGGTCAGTCAATGTAAACTCATATCCGAATTCAAGTTCATTTTTCCCATAAGTATAGGTAGCAATGCCCTTGGATGCCCAAAGTTTGTTTATGACCCTGTTTCTGCTACCGAATATTTTAACTCCTGTCAGGTCGCTTGTCTCAGCAATGTCCTGACTATTCCTTTTATATTGAGAAAAATAATCATTGGTAATGTTTATTGAGAAAGATTTTATCTTTCCGAGATAATAGAGATTCACAGAATGGTCAGGCAGACTGTGGCCACTCCAATGAGTGTCGATAAATATTTTCTCTGTCGGCAGCCTATTCAAATAAATATCCTCATCCGTATACCAGTATGATTTGGAATAAGGAGCTCCGCTGCATTCATATTTCATCCCGACAGAATGTTTCGGATTTATCTGCCAGTTTATACCGATATTCCCGGTAATCATCGAATATGAGGGCAATATCAGAATTTTTGAATTAAGAAGATAGAGGTCTTTTGCCGTCCGGATATGCATCGTATTCCTCTGTTGCTGATACAGTCGGGTATGATCGTAATTAAGTGAGCCGAAAATATCTATTCCTGCCGTGCGGTAATTCAGCGCCAGATTATCAGACTGAGAAAGGGAATGAGCCTGCCGGAAGAGAGCCTGTAATGAACCGCTCAATCCATCTCCTTGTTTCCTGACAGTTTTTATCAGAATCACTGCCTTTACATCTGCCCCATATCGGGCTCCCGGATTAGAGAGAGCGTCTATGCTTTGGATATCCTTGGATGAGAGGCGCAGAAGTTCCGAGCGGTCAAGCATGCGGCGTCCATTGATGTAAATCTGGGGTTCTCCCTTCCCTATCACTTCTATATTACCTTCCGTCTCCCTCACTCCCGGCAGCTGCAGAAGCACATCGAAACATGTGCCGACATCGCTTAAAGGAGTACCGGCTACTTTCATTGTCAACCCGCCTTTAGTTAGCTTGAGCGATGTCGGAGCCGAAGTGACAACTACTTCATTCAATACTTTTTCATCACCCTCGGGTATAGAGTCAGTTCTATCGTTTGACTGAGAAAATGCCTGACTCCCGAATAACAATAATAATGTTAAAATAAAAAGCTGTTTCATATCCTTTGAAATTTTTTTGCAAAGGTATGACCCGTATTCTTATATCCGGAAAATTCAGCGTTACAGCTTGGTTACAATAGTGAAACAGGCGTTTCACTATTGTTTCTATTTCAATTCAATATATTGCTAATCACGCAAATACAAAATCAGACATCACTTTTAACAATTTACCCTTCAGACGCGTCTTTCTGGTTCGTATCGCTCCGGCTGAGACACCCATGCAAGCAGCTATCGCAGAGTTGGAGGCACGCATCACCGACAGTACGGCTGTTATAATGTCATCCATGGCGAGACGACCTGCGTCCATCTTAAGGTCAATAATAAAATCGGCAAAACATTCGAGGAGTGCCTGTCGGATTTCAGTCCGCTCCTTTATCGAAAGATAGGAATTATTATCGTTATAGCATGACTCTCCTTTTTGAATTGTCTCAAGCAGCCCTGTCTCCCTGAAGCGGTTGATACACATTTCAGCTCGTTTTGCAATTATCTCAAATGAACGCGAATCCTCCGCCTCATTATCTTCAGCTTCAATTATGATCTGATTACGCCTGAGTATCTCAAGTTCTTTATGGAGATTTAATAAATTACGTTTATTCTTCCAGAATAACCATCCGCCCAAAAAAGATAGGCATAACGCTAATACAAGGATACCGATCCATATTCGTTGCATTCTGTTGGCAGATTCCAGCAATTCTATTTCAAGTCGTGAGTTATGTTCTGTGATTTCTGCATTAATCCTCCTATTAAGGGACATACGCTCGCTTATGGAATCGTTTACTTCAGTACCTTCTCCCGGATATACTTTACCGGTCGTCGCATAACTCACACAGTTAGAAAGAAGACGGAGGTTATTGTATGTATTTATGGAATAGGTTTCCGGTGAATTATCGTATAAGACTTGAGATTGTCTGAGATACGAATTTGCTGAATCAAGCTGCCCATGGTTCAGATAAAGAAATCCTTTTGAGATTAACATTCCGAGGTGTCCTGACTCAATACTGTCGAGATAGGATATACTTTTATCAAAGTCCTGAACAGACAAACCGGCATAATTAAGGGCAAATGTTGAATAATAGGGCGAACCGGCAGGGGTCTCTTTTATTGCCCTTTCTAAATAAGTCTTTGCGGAATCGTTTTCATTCAGGAAAGCGTAAAAGATACCTATATCATGAAGCATCCGGGCATTATAACCTCCTGGCTCCTCAGAAGCAGCCTTATGTGAAAATTCAATTGCCTTATGATAATCTTTATCCAGAAGGGGACGAGAATAAAGGGCAGCTAAGTCATTATAAATATCTCCTTTAGATGGAGAAGTATTTTTACCGGCGAATATGAGAGCTTCCTGAAGATACAGGGCTGCGGAATCCTGCTCTCCTTTCCATTTCATCTTAATCGCCGCCAGCTGATATGTCTCTAAAAGATTGGTCGTGTCATTTTTAGCCTTATAATATGCAATTGCATCGTCAAATCCATCCATGAGCATATACGTCTTTCCCGCTTGAAGACGTGAGATAGCTGTCTGACGTATTTCATCTGCATCAGCTATATTTTCATCAGCATTGCATCCTGACAGGGAGATAATTAGAATTAACGCGACTAAAGCTCTGAGAATAATTGCCATAGTTCATAACTTTTTACGACACAAAATTATAAACTAATGGCAATTTACACAATACTATATTCTACTTAAATGAAAAAATTCCTCAGTCAAAACAGAATCTACTGTTTCTCATAATGCCGTCAAATCTTGTATGCTTTAACCAATTTCATTAAATTTGCAATATGGCAAAGCATCTTCATGAAATGATTGTATTTTCCGAGGAGTTCAGTCTTATCAACTCTCCGGCTTTCTATGACTGCGTCGTGCATCTGATATGTACTGAAGGAGAAGGAAGCTTCTTATACAACGACCGCCGTTTCTCTATCTCAAAAAATGATATTGCGGTAATTTCCCATCCTAAATTAGTTTCTGACATAAGCGCAGATGAGAATTTTCATTGTGAGTATATTGCCGCTCCCGATAAATTCCTCCATAATCTTCTTCCTGCCAACAATTATTCAATTCAAGGCTGCGTGAGTCTGTTTGATAACCCTATCATTAAGGTCTCAGATAGGGACGCAGAACGTTTCAGGATAGACTTAACCAACATCAAAAACAGGATTGAAAATACCGACCACCGTTTCTATCAAGAGTTGATGGGGAGTCTTTTGCAGACAATGATATATGATTTGTTTGACTTCCATGCCAAAACAAATGAGAATATCCTGACCACTGACCGTGTCGGCTATATCACAACTCAATTCTTCACTTTGATACAGGGAGGACGCCCTAAGACTCAAAGAGAAGTGGCACACTATGCAGCCCAATTACACGTAACGCCAAAATATCTTTCAGACACAATAAAACGAGTCACAGGGAAAAGTGCCTCCTCTTATATCACTAACGCCGCCACAGCAATCGCCCTAAGCTATCTCAAAGCCAATACCTTATCAATATCTCAGATAGCGGATGAAATGAATTTTTCATCGCCAAGCTATTTCAGTCGCTTCTGTATGAAACACTTAGGCATGTCGCCAATAAAATTCCGCACGGCAGGAGCAAAAAATAAACCCACGTAACCTTTATCGGTTATGTGGGTCTATCAGAAAAAAGATTTATCAACGCCAGCCCATGAACATCTTGACTACTTCGGGATCATGATGATCAAAGAAGAGGCTCTTTCCGGTATCAAGTCTGGCAATTTCAGCCATATCCTCATCGCTTAGCGTGAAATCCAGAATATCGAGATTCTGCTCCATGCGTTCTATATGGACTGATTTTGGAATGATTATTACACCACGCTGAATAAGCCAGCGGAGAGCTACCTGAGCCACACTCTTACCATACTTCTTACCGATAGCTTCAAGCACCGGATTTGTAAAGAAATTGTTTCGTCCTTCAGCAAGAGGTCCCCACGACATGATTCGGCAACCAAACTCCTCCATATATTTCTGAGCTTCTATCTGCTGATCGAACACATATAATCCGCAAAACGAAATGTTCTACTTCCCAAAAACGAAACGTTCAACCATAAAAAACGAAATGTAACTCATTTTTACTTTTTGTATAAATTTAAAAGGGATTCTAACCGTGGTTCAATGTGCTTAGAATCCCTTCTCTATGCGAAATATTATCTCAGTTTGACGTATAGATAGAAGTTCTTCACATAGGAGTTTTAATAAATCTGTCTAAAATGATTGAAACTTTATAAATCTCCACGGGTACCAGACATTATCCCAAAGGGATCTCTGATATACGTATTCTCCTGTTGAGCTTATCGCCTGTTGGATTATCCTGCCGCTGATGTTGAAGACCAGAACAAAATAAAAAGGGTGGGACAATGGAGCGTTGGTTAAGGTGGAATTGTAACACAAATACATTCCGGTCTGCCTGACATCATTCAAATCGCCCGACAGATAACCGCGATACATAATTGTGTTCGGAGAGATGGCTGCCAATGCAGTTTCAGTCAGTATCTTCGCTTCACTCATGCAGCCACCCCCTTTCTACCGTTTAGGTGCTTGTGGAGGATAATTTGCGCCACACGCTCGTCATGGCGTTGTAGCGTATCCTCACATATAGGTCCGAATGATGAGGAATATAAATCTGCATCCAGAGAGAGCTTCCATAGTAGAACTGAAATAGAAATCCCCACTGATAGGCTCCCGAAGGCAAATTCTGGGTTGTATTCTGAACTGAGAAGATGCCTGTCTGTGTTACCACATCCATATCCACACATGTCCCACGCAGCCATAATAAATCCGTCAAGATTCCCTTCAGCACTGTGTTGCTCAAGACCTTCGCTTCTGCCATTACGCAACCCTCCTTTCTGTAAGATTACATAAATTATTAAGCGATAGCGTTTTACCCCCCATTTTTTGTTGCAATATCTTCGGGTGCCGGAGTCCACATTGTGCCTACATTCCCCTCTTCAAGTTTTATACACTCAAAGGAAGTGGCATTCGTGACTGAACTCGGGAAATCTATCAGCTCTACTTTTGAAAGCCTTAACTCGTCTGAGGAGGAAGACACAGTAAATGTCCCGCTGTAAGTGTCCCCAGTAGAATTGGAGGAAATCTTATTTAGATGTACCAGATTCGCCATTCCTCCCCAGTTCCATAATTGGAGGGATGTCTTTCCTTCTCCTCTCTTCACGCCAAAGACAGAGATTGTATATTTCTTTCCCCTCTGCAATGGTGTGGAAAGGGAGAATGAACCTCCAATACCATACTGACCGCTTCTGGGTGTGGCTGAATTTAGAATAAGGTTCCTTCCGCTCACGCTTGATAGCAGACTACTGAGGCTTACTCTCTTGACATTGCCCTGTGCATCTATTAGCAGGAGAGTTTCGTTATCTCCTATGGTGGAAGCTGTCTGAACTTGCGAGAATCTCTTTACCTCAGACATAAGCTACCTCCTTTCTGTCTTTCAAGTCACAAACTGAAACTTCTTCCAGTCCTGCCATTCCTGGTTGGCACGTCTCCGCATCCAAAGGTAAGGACCTCCCGAATCGAATTGGGCGAATAATTGTAATTTCGCGTAGGTGTCGTACTGCATTGTCAGCAGAAACCCTCCGTTTCCATTTGCCGGGAGGTTCACCGTGTTTGTCCTTAATCTTGACCAACCGGGAGGTGCCTCGTCCGCGTCCAAGCAATCCGCAGTATAAGGAGTCGGAATAAGGCTGAATGTCCTCAACAAGTTTCCCGAGGTGTCCACAGCAATCATCGACATCCCTAAAAGTGAGGCAGCAATCCCCAGGTCTGATAATTTCTTCACCACACTCATGCCGCCCTCCTTTGTAATGTATTAATAGCGAAGCGATTACCCCCCCCGAAATGTCTACCTCTTTGACAGTAAAGCCGTTAGGCACTGTCGCATTCCCCTCCATAAGCAACGTCACATTCCTATATGTCGGGAACACCGTCAGATAAAGGTCATTGTAGTCGGTATACTGATAATAAAAATCAAGATACCCCGTAGAGCCGTTCCCAACCAATCGCATTTTCCCGAAAGGATTGACGAGGTTTCTGTTCAATGCCCTTCCAAGCACGACCAACCCATTATACTCCAGAGTAGGATGCAATGATGCCAGGATAGCAATACTTCCGCCTCCCTGTGAATAATAATTTTTTGCCAGTTGGAATATTACATTGGTGCTTGTAAACTGAAATAGCCTCACCCACTGCGGAGAGTTAAAACCAGCACTCTTGGACTGGTTTACTACAGTGTCGCGGCTTACCCTCCTCACATTTCCTGCCCCGTCCACACACAGAAGCATCCCTTCATCGGAAGCGACTGGACAGTCTGAAAATTTTTTTGTTTCACTCATATTCTCAAATTTAAGTTGTTAATATCGTATTTCCGTTAGAAACTATCTTGCGATGCAGCTTCCCTCCAATGACAAGGCAATACTCGTAGTTGTTGGAATTGTAGCTTATCACCCAACCGTTGGCTCCATAATGGCATCGGTACCACGCAGCCACAAAGTCTACTACAATATTGCTCGAGCTCGTGGCTGTGTAGGTTCCGGAGTCTCCTTTCGAGCTGTACGTGTTGAGCCTGAGCACCACATCTACCTGCCACACGTCCCCGGCATACAGGGGACAGGTATATGTGGTCGCTGTCGTGGTCTTGTACACTGCAGCAGAATTGGTTGATGAATGGGAGGCTATAGGCGTGTCAATCTTCAGCGATCCGTTGACATGCACCTGAAGACGCAGTTCCATAGTGGCGCGAGAGGAAGAATCGTTCTTTCCGACTCTCGCTGAAAGACTGTACGAAGGCACGGTTATCTTCAAAGCGCCGTTAGTCGCGACTGCGCTTCCTCCAGAAAGCGTCTTCTTCTGCTCGGTGGTATAGAATCCGTTTGCATTGCCCGGTGATGACAGTTCTCCTGAAAATCCGGCTGCGACACTCTTCGTTACAGTCGTCCCTGCATTAGGAACTGCCTCCGCAAGCGAAATGTCCCTGCCCGAGTGTGTCGCCACAAGGTTATTTGAGGAATCGTAGACACGCATCTCCTTCTGCACGGGGTCTATCTCTATGTGCTGCCCGGATATGCCGCCGAAGTAAACCTGTCCCAGCCCCGTTACTCCGAACATGGGACTGCCCTGGTTTCCTCCCAGCCACATCATCATGTCGCTTGACTGGGCGCTTCCCTTTACCTGCCCTGTCAAGGTTCCCTGTCCGTTGAAAATATTGACGGCATTGGTGCCAAGAAGGTCTATGACTGCATTACCGGCGAGAAGCACTTTGGTGGCAACCATATCAAAACTTGATGCCTGCCTCAGATAGCCGGTATAGTAACTATCAGAAGGCTGCTTTCCCGACACTCTCGTGCAGTTCTTGATGCACCGGTAATAGACATTGGCTCCATTCACACGCACATAGACAACATCGGTGAACGGAGCGCCGTCATTCACGCCATCCCAAATGTAGCCATCCTCGGAGGGAGTTCCAGATGTATTCACAGGCACGTCTTCCCAAAGACGGATGCGGATAGGCTGATAGGTCTTTCCGTCCACTCCTTTCTTGATGCGGGTCAGCGTGATCGTATTGCTCAGTGTCGCCATAGTCCCTCAGAATGATACCTGTGCCGTGATGTCCACGCTCTGCGCCCCTATCTCGTCAAGCCATGCAGCCGGCACGCTCAATGTCAGCGTGCTGTATGTGCTCTTGGCGATACCGTGGGAATTGGTGTTCGAGCTCCATGTGTTTAGGAGCACCCCGTCAACTCCAGTTATCATCCAGCAGCAGTTCAGGATGGTAGGGACAGCCCCTCCGTTCCTGCTTACAAGCGAAGCCTTGAATACCCTCTTTTCTGTTGACGAGACATCCCCGTTCATGTTCGGAGAGGCTGAGGAGGTGCACCCACTGTCGGAATACACACCGATGCCGACCTCATACGGGTCTCCTATGTCCATGACAGACTGCGTATCGGAGAAGGTGTTTCCGTTATGGGAAACCACCACGCGGTACTGCGCGTACGTGTCTACATCATCTTTCGTTACCGTCAGGGATGAGGAAGTCTTTCCAGCAAGGGTCTGCCAGCCGCTTGACTGAGAGGAATCCTGCTTATACCATTGGTATGTGAAGTCGCTTCCGGGAGTCGATAGCGGCTTACCCCCCTGGTATATCTGAGCCACAAGCGTGGTTGAGGAGTTGGCCTTGTTCTGGTCAACGACAAACGGACTGGGGTCAGACTGGCTCGGCTGGATATGCACGCTCTCACCGGAGTCAGTAAGAGGGCGCATCTCGAAGCTCCTCGCATGCTCTGCCTTGCCTGACGCGAAGACGCCGACTATCTTCAGCACATGGCTCGCGAGTGTCCCGGCAGTAGGCACAGCGATATTCTTTACGAAACGCAATATCCACGGAAGGCGGGTATTGTTTGACTGCGGGCCTCCCTGCACTATCTTGATTGTTCCTGCGGCGAGTCCCGCGCTCGCCGTGTTTAGGCTTCCTGCTGTCAGTGAGGCGAAGGTAACGCGTACGTCATCCCAGTAGATCTCTATCGTGTCGGGAACGCTGCCCTCGGAAGTAGTGCATACGAACTTCACCTCAGGCTGGTTAGCAGCCACGGTGAAATCTGGCGCTATCTTCTGAGCGTTGTAATCCTGCCACAGATCACCCTTGCTGATTACGAACATGGCGCCGTAGCTCATTCCATTCTTAATGCGCGTAAGGGTAACGCTTGACGAAGCCTGACTCATTCCTCAGACTCCTCCACAGTCTCAGCGACGCGCGGGTCGGTTGGCTCGGGAAGCTCCCTGGGCTCTCCGCCCGCCTGCTCCTCCCTTACTTCAGCAGCAGTCATGCCCAGACAGCCGAGAGCATCAAGGTCATAGGGTTGCAATCTCAGGAGATCACGCTCCCAGAGGATATAATTCCCGTCAGGAAGCTGACCTCGGTTCTGCGCCTGTCCGCAAAGACGCGCAACTTTCTCAGGTGCTTTGATATAGTCCATAATTCTTTCTGTTTATCTGATTAGCAAATATTTTCCATCAGCGTCAGTGAGATATTTCCCATCACCGTCAACTGCCAGGCACCACGCCCCCCTGTCCTCCACGCTCATTCCTGCCGGCACCTCGCTCTTCCCCTTTACGGAGTACTCATGGCTGTTGCCTTCCCCGACTGCCGCATTGCTCTCATACCACGTTATCCTGATCTCCTGACTCGGATTGGCAAGGACATTTCCTCCGGTCGTTATTTCTGCCTTGCCGTAGACCTTGGAGTCTGCCTCTGAGAATATCGACGACATCCTCAGCCGGGCCTTGAAGTCAGGGATGCGCCTCGACACCGTCACAGGTATCTGGCTTATCACAGTCGAGCCTTTCAGCAGCTCGCAGACTACAGACAGGCGATTGCCCATCCACCGGCGGTTTATCTTTAACGCGTTGCCGGAGAAGGAAAGCTCTATGTCCTTGGGATCGGTGGTGTCTATCGCCCTCAGATTGCTCCCCTCCTTCTTGCGCCACCTCACTGTAAGTCCCGTATGTCCGTTGGCTGTTATTGCCGGGGTTATTGTCAGAGTATCGTTGGATTCTGGATTGAACGGGTTCCACGCGACAGCCGAGTCGCTGTCTATCTCCAGCACCGGAGCCGGAGCCGGATTGACAGTCGTTTTCAGGGTAACGCTCGCCGTTCCGCTTAATCCTCCGGCAGTATAGCGGTATATCAGCTGCAGAGGATTGGAAGAAGGTGTGTTGAAATTGAGCTTGAGCCTGAGGGGTGTGCTTCCTGCGACAAGCTCATAGCCCGTCGTGGAGGATGTTATCTGAGTCTCGCTGCCGTCAAGGTTCACTTTCCACCACGACTGCGACGTTACAGAGGAGCTGACATCCACACCGTCCGCAAGCACCTCCGGCACAAGGGTCAGGGGAACGAGTGTATGGTCGGGGACATATTCCTTTGTCTCCTCCACGTAGACCTGCGACAGAGGATCCGAGCCGAGCGGAGATATGCTTGCCGAGGTATTGGGCGCATTCTTGACAAGATTTGCCTTATGTCTTATTATCTCTCCCATATCCTAAAAATCTATGCTCACCTGAGCAACCGCGGTATCATCGATTGCCACTATAGCAGTGAATGTTATTTTTGTAATAGGCGTGCCGTCATAGTCAAAGTCAGAGTACGACAGCAGCAGCCGCTTATTATCCATGTCGGTTGTCGGGATCCACGCGGCATCCGAGGCAGCCCTCAGCGCCCCGTTGCTATCATAGCTCACCCTGCTCCAGGTAACGTTGTGAGCCTGTATGAAGGCGAGCACGTCCTGGTTGTAGAGGGTAGCTGTGAGCGTGAGGGTCGCTCCGAAGGTTTGCAGCTCCTCCTCAGTGTAGCAAACCTGCTTCTCCTCGAAATCCACTGTAAAAGTGGGATTGCCCTCCTTGAACGCCCATTGTATCACACCGTATCCGGGAGTGATGCCTTGAAGCCCGTCTACCATGCAGAGCCACGAGCATCCTTTGTACCATACCTTTTCCGTGACCCAGCGCCTTTGCTCGGAGTCAAAACAGGCGTGCCTGTACTCCCTCTCGGGATCATATTCCCCTGTATCGACTATCTCCGGAATCGGATTCCCGAGGTGATCCACTTGGATGAATGTTCCGAGAACCATCTTGAAATAGGCTATTTCGTCTCCTTCCTTCACACCAGGTATGTGGGAGAATATGCCTTTCGGACACCTCCCGATGAATGATGCTATGTTGCCTATGTCGATGATGGGCTTGTCTACGCCCTCATAGCGCACGAAGCTCCCGTCGTGGGAGTTGAGCCGGAACAGACGTTGCATCGCTGCCTCTGTCTGATGCCCCCAGCGGGCGAGCGCCATGAGGGAGCATGGAGCGAAGTTCTTTCCAGCTGGAACCATATTGTCGGGATAGAGCGTTACGTTGAGCCTGTTTCCGCTTGTTCCAAGCTCCGCTCCGTTGACACGCATGAACACAGTGTAATAGCTTGCCGGAGTCTGGGTTGTGGAAGCCTCATACAGATTGTTTACAGTGCCCATGAGCACCATCCCTGGCTGCAATCCCGTGATGTACCCGTCATACCTCGGGCGGATGTTCACCCACCATCTTACGGCGGTCGCTCCGTCCATCAGTGTCTCAGTGCTTGATCTGTCGGGATAGCACTCATCTATTGTATCACCCTCGGAATATAGTGTGTCCCCCTGATGCACCGAGAGCTGGTTGATCACAAGTTCCATGACAGTGAGCATGTGCCGGATTGTCATTTTGTCAATTTCAGAATAGCTTCCTCCGGTTGTCTTGTCTATGCCAAAAATTCCGCCGGACATGCCAGGGAAATAGCTGCCCACCTCGAAACCCTCATCTGAAGAGAGAAGGTAAGGCATCCGGTCAGCCCGGTCTTTATGCAGCAGATCTGTATAAGTGCGCCTCGCGCTCAGGATGTTGTTGTCTGTCGGACGTGTCTTGTCCCCGGTCCGTATGATGTCGGGAAGCGCCATGGATCCGGCAAGACCCTCTGCATAGCTCCTTACCTCTGAAATTGAGTCCGACACCTTCTGCATGGATGTCCGGCTGAGCGCATCGCTGATCTCAATATCCATCGATGATGGAAGATTGACCTTCCGGGTGATCTTGGTGATGCGGCTCTCCCGGTAACCTGTCTCCGGGAAATATTCTTCGCTCTCAAGCCTTATCCGCTGGCCGATGGTCAGCACGACCCCGTTATCCTCAATCCATACATGGTCCGTGGGAGCCTTATAGACCGAGATGTCAAGATTATGGTCGGCATTATATTGTTCTACCGCTGCCAGAAATTCCGCTTCTGCCAATCCATAATACTCGTCCGGCATCCGGAGATTCCACAGGATATACTTGTCTCCGATCTTGGGAATAAGTTTATCCCCCGGAAGCTGCATGTCGTTGTCATACGGCCATATCGTTATGATTTCAAACTCTCTTGTCGAGCTGTTGAAATTTACCTCGAAATAATACGTGCCGTTATCCTCCTCGCCAAGTCCGGCAAGCTCGCTCCCTTCCTGAAATGACACTCGCTTGACAAGCCCACCGATCTCATAATCGTTAGGGTCAAAGTTCAGACCGCTATCCTTGAAATAGTAGATGGTGAACTCGTTCCCATCTTCTCCGGTTTTGACCTCACTGCGAACTTCACTGACCGTTCCTGTCCTCCGGGGATAAATGTCTGCGAATGCGTCCGCCTCGTAATGATCCACACGTCCATATTTGTCGGCATTGATCTCCACATATTTCTGTCCGCCGGGCAACTGCAGCCGGGAATATCCGTATTTTTCCCGGTCAATGTTCCGGCTGCTCCCGACGGGATAAAGCCGGGTGTAGAACTTCACGTTGTCTGCCGTTCCGGGATCGATCGACAGGAGTCCTTTATCATAGCCCATCGGGAGAGGCTCCCCATGCTCACACTTGCAGATGTTGACCGTCTCTCCCTCCACCCATGCCTCCGCACCGACCTTCTCGGCTATCTCCTTGAGGGCCTCGTCGCAGTATTTGCCGAAATAATCGATGACGATATTCTCGGTCCCCTCCACCTGTCCGACCTTCCAATCCGTAATATTTCCCAAGCCATTGTTCATGCATTTGACAATCATGGCCACGTGCTCATGCGGAGGAGCGGTGAGGGTGAACACCGGGTCATCCTCATCATCCACAGTCTTGATCACGAGGAGTCGCTTGAGCATACTCTCCACTCCGTAGAGCTTCACGTCATAGACCCATTCCTTCCGGGCATTCTGTCTCGGACGGTATTTCTCCGTCAGCCAGAATCGCTCCCCCTCGAAATCGACATAATCATCGACATCCAGGGATATATGGTCATAATGGGTGAAGGAGAGCGTGAGGATACTGTCCCCCTGTATCTCCTTTACCTGTGTCGAACTGTCATTCGGCGACAGTTCCCCCTTAGGCGTCCCTGTTGAATCGTATATCGTTATAAGCATATTCTAACGGCGTTTGAACTTTATTAAAATGAAGGCTTCGGCTCCCGGAATTTTACCTTGAACCGGCTCGCATGCACACCCTCCTGCCATATATAGGTGAGAGGCTTATATCCTGAGCATTCCACATAGAACACTCGCATCGTCAGACTCAGTTCCGGAAACCGGATCTCAAGCCACCCTTTCTCCCCCTGCTTGAGAAAAGAAATGAATTCGCGGTACTTGATCAGCCATCCGCTCCGGCTCTCGGCAAAGAGTGCGAAATGAAGCGTGACATCCCTCTCCTCATTCTTCACTTCGAGTTCCGTGGAATACTTGCTCCCGTTCTCTTCCCGGATATTGACAGCGACATGGCTCTTGACTTTAGACGGTGTCATTATCGCTGTCTCATTTTCCCGGCCTCCCTTCTTCTCTTCAGTAAGAAAGGCTCCGAATTCTGTCCATATATCCACCCCGTTTATGATGACGAGGTTTTTCAGTACATCCTTATCCATATCACCTTGTCTTTATTCCGTCTCGAATTATCTTTCTAATATCGTCCTTTACATCATCGAGAAGGTCGGCGGTGCGCCCGGTATTCTCCTCGATTCGTTGTAGTGTGTCAGAGGCTCTTCCCCAACGCTCGGTAACATCCTCCATCTTCTCATCGATGGATGTTACGTGCATCTGAACGCTGACAAAGAGTCCTTCAAGTTTAGTCCCTTGATCCTGACTCATGGCATTGTAACTACCTGCCTTGCCCGATTGACTTGAACCGCTCTTTTCCGGATCATATCCAATTGCATCGGCAATTGCATCGCGTTCCGCAATTGCTCCATCGACAATCTTCTTGTAGCTGCTCCTTAGAGCCGCAAGTTCCGCATCGTCGAGTTTGCCGTCATCAGCCATCGCGTCCGCAAGACTGTTATACCAATCCTTAAGCATGTCTGAATACTTCTCACTCATCAGGCTCTCGACAATGGTGCCGAAGAGCATCTCATCGAGATTCTCACCGAATGACTCAGCGTCCGACTCCATGTCGAGCAACTGACTTTTGAAGTTGTCTCGCAGAGTGTTGAATGACATTCCGGTCAGTTTCTCCCGGAGCGCATCCTGCAGTTCCTCAATCTGACGGTAATAATCGATATAATCATCCATATATCGCGCAGCGTCCTTATAACCGTCATCTGCAAGGCTCTTGATCTTCGAGTAAAGGTCATTCGCTTCATTGAATACCTTGGCCATATCCTCGCTTGAAAGACCGAAGAAGGCACCTGCACTGCGAATATTCTTTCCGGTAATGCCACTGATGCGATCCCAATCAGCAGACGACATCCCTTTATTGATTTTATAATTTGATGAATGATGGCCACCGATACCGAGAAATCCATTGCTGTACGCTCCGGCACTTCTCTGCATCATCTCCTGAGTATTATTCATCGATTGCTCCAGCAATCCCTTCTGCCGGTTATAGACCTCTTCCGCATCAGCTACCGAACCCTCTTCTAATTTCTCTGCAAGGTTATCGATGGCTTTTTGCAGGTCTTTATTGGAGGTTGTCAGATACTCTATATCCTTTTCAAGATTCTTATCACTGTCACCGCTTCCAAACCATGAAGAGAAACCTCCCCAAGTGATCGCATCAAAAATCTTTCCTACACCACTCAGAATACTTTCACCGAGAGTCACGAAAAGATCTCCCGACAGAACATCGTCAAGAATGCCGCTGACAGCGTTGAACACCGCATCGAGCACCCCCCCCATCACCACGCTCACCCCATCCTTGAATATGTCGATGATACTTGCGATCCAACCGATGATGGGAAATTGCTCAAGTTTATCCGCAACCTTCCCGAAGGACTTACCGAGCTGACCCGGCAGGCGTTCCGCATTCTTCCCCAACGTCTTCAGTCCCTCATACACCCCCGAAAGGCTCCCCGACGTCAGAACGCGCAGCCCTTCCGTCACTCCGTCCATCGCCCCCTTCAGTCCGGTGGCGGTGTCTGAGACAGCCCTCTGAGCGGCCTCGGCAGTAGTCTGAAGGGTCTCGACATTCTTGGCTGCTGCCGTCTCGTTTTCCTGTGCAGTGGCTAAGGCTTTCTCTGCGGCCTCCTGTTCAGCCTCAGCCCCCTCCGCTTGTGCGATAATGTAAGCTCTCTGAGCAGCCTGTAATTCTCCGAAGCATCGAGCGTATTCATCCTGACCATCCTTGAGGTCTGCCATAGCCTTTTGATAGACATTGATTTCCTGTCCGAGACGCTTGAAGCTGAGGTTGTCCGCACCACCGATATTACGCTCCATTTCCCGGATCGCATCAATGAGAACTTTCTGACTCGCTTGGTCAGAGTTTTTGAATTCTTCGGTCTGCACATAAGCCTTGGCATCTGCCAATACAGGCTCAATGACTTTGGTGAACATTCCTCCGAATTCCCCGAACACAACACTCCAATCAATATCCGATCTCATCTCCTGCGCCTTCACCCCCGTTAGCAGACTGTCTCGTTCTGAACTGAGGGATAACCTCTCAGCTTCGCTTCCGGCTTTTCGGATCTTCTCGGCGTATTCTGCGGCGATGGCGAGTTTCTGCTGTTGGAATGTACCGTACTGCCGCAGATGTTCCTGCATCAATGCAAACTCCCCCTGATAGGCCTCGGCAATCGCTTTCTGTCTCTTTGCCTCATTCAGTTCCCGTGCATAATCAATCGCCTGTTGCTGTTCCTCGGTAAGAAATCCACCCTGAGTATTCTTTAGTTCGTTCTCAGCTTTTTTTATCTTTTTTTCTGTATTTGCATATTCAATATTAGATCTGGATATGCTTTTAATTACCTCATCTTCTATTGTGTTGATTTCAAGCTTATCTATTATACGATTAATTATATCAGCGTTTTTCAATTGAATTTTTTCAAATTTATTCAAATTCTTTTCCAAATAGTCATCTCTATACCCCGAATCTTCATCCAATTTTGCAAAATCTCCATATTTATTGTAATAATTTTCTCGTGCCTTTTTAGTTGCAGCTACATGTTCACTGTGGCTTTTATATGAAGTTTTGTCTTTGTATACTACCATATATTCATAAAAAGCTTTCTTAGCCATATGCCAGGCTGCCGCATACTGATTCCCCTCTTTTTTCTCCTCTTCAATTTTTCTTGTTAGTCCGTCAATTATTTCTTTTATTTCTGCTACTTCAATCATTCGTAGGCCTTGAAAGGTTGCGTTATTTATGTGTTTCCTCATGGTTTCATTGAGTTCTCTTATATACTCTTCTTTCCCCCCGACTTGCCCAATTCCGTTTAAATCTTCTATTTTTATTTTCATATTTTTATATTATTATTTGTTCATTAATGAATAATTCCCTATTTTTGTAGCGCTGAAATTTTTAAACACAAGATTTGCTCGCATAAGACTTATTCATAATATGAAAAAGTTTGATGTAGCGTCCCTGTGCCGCCATTGTAATGGTGACGGCAAGTTTCCGTGTTTAGAAATTTCAGCAGCAGGAAGTGTTACATCATTCTTTTTCATTTTTATGGTTAAAATTATAGATAATCAAATTCATATTATTATAGACAGTTCATTATCTTCCAAAGAAGATCTTGTGAATTTCATCGATGCAATGTTTTGGTATATTTCCCACATAGACCAAGATTGCTTCTGTGAAGAAGATAACTTCTATATGTGTGAACTTCTTCGTAGTATGGTCCATTCCGATTCAACACTATTTCAAAATGCGCAGTTTCCTGGTTCTTCTAATACCATTTAGTTTATTCCCGTTCTCAAACGCTTTTGCAAAAGGCCAGATCCATACCGATTCAGTTTACATCTGCACCGGCTCTGCTGCACGCACTTACCATATCTCTCCCGATTGTCATGGTCTTAATGAATGCACTCGCTCCGTTGCTATAATTCATCGATCAACTCTACACCCCTCACGTAGGCTTTGCAAGATTTGCGAGAAGGCGCTGATAAAGGGTGCCAATTCAAATGTCTCAAATAGGAATTCTAGGAAAGCCTTGAAAAAGACAAATAAATCCAGGAAATATGTCAAGAATAAGAAATATCGCCAAAGGCCTCCGCTTGAGGAGCCAATTTAATTAGAGTTTCCCTTCTCTTTCATACTCCTGTATCTTTGTTGCGAATAGTCGGTATAGGCCTACACTTGTATACTCTCGCTTTCCGGGTCGGAAAACTGCCATTCCTATTCTGCAGTCCCTGAGGAAAGTTTCTAATGAGTTTTTATCCTCTTTCCAGCAGGTGCAGTAGTAGAGTATCGTCCACATCCCTTCTTTCGTCCCCATATTGATCTCGTAGGCTCTTTTTCCGGTCTCCCTTTCCATCTTCCGAAGGCTGGCGCTGTCAATTCTGAAGCTGTATTCCTTCCCTCGGTAGAGATAGGTCTGTTTTCTATTCTCATTTCTCTTCATTTTTTTGTTTGGATTTCTATATTTATATCTAGATCTGAGTCGTCAAGCCCAAGAATAACACACAATAGCAAAGCCAGTTCTTTCTTTTCATATTCCATACTCTCTTCTCTGCTGATTATCTCTTCTCCGTCTTTGATAATATTTAAAGTCATATGCATTGTCATTTCATTTCGTTAGTTTTTTGTTAATAAACAGTCTATCGCCTTGGGCGCGCTTCCGAGCATTGTCCGGAACGCTACCTCAAGCTGCTGCACCTCGCCCCTGACATTGGCTATCTTGGAGATGAGTTCCTTCACTGCGAATGCACCGGCAAGTCTGCGGATGGTCTTATCCATCGACTGGGTTGTCCGATTAAGTTCCTCCATATCCTTGTTGGCCTTCTTGGTGTCACCACTTAGGCCGGACACGGTGTTTCTCGCACGGGTGACTCCCTGCGAGGCTCTGTCGTTTAGAAGTATTTCGATTCTTACCGGTTGCATTATCGGGTCATTTTGAGAGTTTACTTCGGAAAAATCCTACTATGTCGTTTGCCTGATCCTCTTCGCTGACAGCGGATGGCTTCCCATCTGTTCCTTTTGTCTTGCGCCGGACATAGCGTGGAGCATCGCTCAGCATCATGATCAGAGTCTGATAATTCACACCGTTGAGTATATAGTCGATACTCCATCCGGTGGCATTGGCTAACTGCCATACAAACCCGAAGAGGCTATGGGAACCTTCGTATTCGGTTCTTAACTCCCCCTCTTTTCTTGGCTCTTCCTCAGCTTCATCGGGTTCGCCCTCTCCGCTGATTTGATAATAGGTATAAAAGGGTCTGTACTCATCAGCGAGACAAAACGTTTCATCACGCCGAGAAGATGATCATTGCTCATACCATTACGGACGAGCCAAGCGGTAGGTCTGAGGAGGAATTTCCGTGAGAATGGATTCCTGCAGATAGTGTAAGCAATCATTCGGGAAATGGCCTTCCCATGTTTGGCAAGGAACTCCATCTGCTGCTTTTCTGTGAACGTCCACATTTCATCGCTCGTGACCCCCATCTCCAGATAAGTCCGGGCGATAAGAATCTGTCCGGACAGGCACGGTCGCTTCATCGTGATCCTTACCTCTATCGGCTCCTTCCGGAAGGGAAGACGCAGACGCAATATGGGTACATCCACCCCTGCGTCAAGCAGGGCATCTGCGCCTTCCTGTTGGATTCGCCTTATTGTTGCTTCATCCATCAAGATCCGGTGTTTGCAACTTCTTTAGGTAGGAGCCACCCCTTTTCTTCGCTCCATTCCGTGGGCAGATTCGTTGTCTCGAATATACCATAGGGAGGAGTACCAGCCGCTGAGGGCATCGCCACCTTCAACTCAACCTCGATCTTGGCTGTCTCCTTAAGGCTTAGTTTGCCTCCCAGATCAGAAAGCAGCGTGGCGTTAGGGATAAGGATTGACTGCCCTGAAACCAAATCGATCTGCCAGGGTCCTTCAAGAACGAGAGCTGCCACAGGAGCAGTCCATCCGGTAACAGTGGTTGACTCCTTATGAAGGGCTCCTCCAAGAAGCTGCTGAAGGTTCTCGAAGTTCAATTGTATCATGTCAAACTTGGGTGCGATTTTTCCGTTTGACTGAGGAATTACAAGCACCGGGGCGCCCGGAACCTGCTCGGCTTCTATCTCTGCCGACTCCGGCTTCGTGCCTCCCATGTCGAAGGAATCCTTTCCTATATATCCGACGGGGGCTCCTTTATACTTGACGGCTCCTACGCCGTACATGAAATCCTTGTTCATTGTTTCGTTTTCTTGATGATGAATATTATAAATGAGATTCCCATTCCGAAGACAATGCCGACTACGAAGATGTAGAGGGTGTCGAAGAAGCTGTCCGAACTCTGTTTGGATGCGGTTTCAACGCTGTCCATTTCTCTCTCCTTCTGCTCCAGCGCATCCCTCGCCTTGTAATACAGTTCTTCGTAATATTCCACCTCCCGCTGCAGACTGTCGCAGGTGGCGGCTACGTATATGACTTCCCCTTTCTTTGCGACAGTGGCCGTCGCTTGGCCGCTATGGTGGGTATATACAGCCTGACTCGGAAATTTAAGGAGGCTGTCGACGGGGATTGCGATCTCCGCCTTGCTCGACGGCACCACTTCCTTTTGGATCGTTCTTATTACGGACGCTGCCGTGTCGCAGCTCACTTTGATCTGCTCCCTCTGTCTCTCCTCCGTATGAGTCTTTTTGGTTGTCGCGCAGCTTGCACAACACAGGACAGCCATCAGAATGAGGGCAATTCGATGCAGACTCGACAGCCTTACGCAGACGCTGCATCTCCCTCTTGGTTGAGGCCATTTCCCTCTTGGTTGCCTGAAGATCTTCTCTGGTTGCATTGAGTTCCTCTTTTAAGGGTTTGACAATATTTTCCACAAGTATCCGGGTGGCGTTTTCAGTGTTGGTGATACGCACACCTTCGGCATCGGCCTTGGCTTTCTCGGCTTCGGCATTTGCCTTCCGGACGGTTGCCTTGAGTGTGATGACTCCTACCACAAGGGCAAGCAAGCCTCCGCCAAGAAGTATGTTTAATATTTCACTGAAATTCATAGCCACTCGGTTTTAGTTGGTGAGGTTTAGGCTGCTTGGTTAATGCCTATTGACTTGAGCCACTTCTGAACATCAAAACTCGGACATGCCTTCGCAGCGATTTCGTTATGCCCGATGATGCGCACAGAGGGGTGTCGACGGTGGAAGTCCTTTACGTAGGCGACAAGAGCCTTCTCCTGTGCCGCTGTCCGGGTATCCTTCGGCTTGTTGGACTTATCACATCCACCGGCGTACACAATGTGTCGGCTGATGTAGTTGTAGCCCTTGGCTCCATTGGTGATCTCCCACGGATCGACATTGGCATCTTCGTTGTTGTTCACCAGACGCTCGACTGTGCCGTCAAGCCGGATAAGGTCAGTATATCCGACCTGCTTCCACCCCCTGCCTCCGGCACTAACCGGGGAGGTGTGCCAAAGACGGATGTCATCCGGCGTTACGTCACGTCCCTCCGGTGTGGCCGTGCAGTGGATTACGAGATACTTGAGCTGTGCCATTATCCGTTGGTCTGATCACCCTCCTGTTTAGGTGCAACCGGTTCGGATGGAGCCTTGGTTGCATCGTAACCGCTCATCATTACAGCACCAGCATCAGCCTTCTTGGGCATGGCGATGAAGCGATGACGGAAGTTGATCTTGTTACGCTGATATTCCGGGTCTGTTGCAGCTTCGCTGTAATACATCTTGGTTGAACCGGTTGCCTTGAACACGCGATGGGTATAGAAGGCGAATGAGCACTGGAACTCTCCGGCCTCAACTGTTGCGTCCAAGGCCTTCTTCTCGCCGTCCGTGGTGTAGAGGGGATTGTCGCCGTATGTGTATATGTCGAACCCGTATAGATTCCCGATCTTTCCGGTGTTGCGGTCAATATTGAACTGCTCGCGGAACTTCTGATCCGTCAGGAGCAGGTCGTTCACATGGTCAGTACAAAGCACGAGGCGACGGTTGGTAATAGGCACCTTCAGCTTGTCGAGGGCTCGTTTCAGTGAGACGAGGTCATTGACGGTCAGTCGGAGTCGGCCTGTTTCGGGATCTGCTTCGCCTGTTGTTTTAAGGACAGGAGTTTTGGCAGTATTTTTCTGGGCGCATAGAGAATGGGCAGCTTTGCGGAATTTGGCATCATTGATGGCGTTACCATGACTCTCCTTGACTCGGGTCATTTTGTCGTAAGAGATTGCATACAGCTCATCATCAGTTACGGGTGTCACTTTTGTCTGGAACTTGTCGAGCTGAATGGCGATATCCTTGTCTTCAAGTGCCTGAAGGGGGATCGGGTAAGTAGTGTTGTTGATCAGCACGTCCGGGTCAACACCGACATCCACGAGATGGATGATATCGTTCTCAACGATTGAAGACTGATCCGGAATGCCGTCAAGCCATGAACCGGAGAGGAACTCTCGCAAAGCTTTGACAAGTTCACCTGTCCAAATCTCGGCGTAGACACCGGCGCGGAGCGCACGAACCGGGGTCGGGACGAAACTCATAACGGTTCCGATGGCTACCATAAAGATAATGCCGTCAAGAATGGGAACGCCCATAACCATTGCGATGATTACGCCCATAAGCACATTGAAGAGCAGGGCATTGATAGTTTTTGATGCTGTTTTCATCGTTCTTTGTTATTTTGTTGGTTAGATATTGCACGGATAGCCATACTCAGCCTTGAACAGACGTCTGTATTCATCGGGGTTCTCACCGCGCATCTTGCGCAGCTCATCTTCGGGAACCTCGCTGAGTTTGCTGTAGGTCTTCTGACCGGCAGAGGGTGTCGATCCGGAAGCCGGGTTGATGACGTGGCTGAGCTTCGCTGCCGGCGACATAGCATCGAGGGTGGCCTTCAGGGTGTCGATGCCTACTGTCTTCCCGAGATTGATGAAGTGCTCCTTCTTGTCTGCGGTCACGCGGTTCTCCTTGATTGCGGTCTCAACCGCTGCAGTAACCTGTGCGAGTGTCAGAGCGTCCTTCTCTTTTTTGAGCTGCTCCACTTCTGCGACTGTACGGTTCTGCTCACCGATCTTGCTAAGTACTGCAGCCTCATCTGCCGTTTCCGGCAAGCCCAATGCGAGGGCGATGGTCTTGAGTTCCATTTCCTTTTTTGTTGTTTGAGGTTTATTACTGAGCCGGGGCAGGGGATTCTCGCTCTCCCTGCCCAGCGTTATCTGCTTTCCGTTGTGGCGCATGACTATTGCGTTGTCATTGGCTCCGATATCGACAATCGAAGTCTCGAAGATCTTGCTCTTCGTTATCGTGGGAGCGGTCTGCCCTGCCACGAGATGTTCCGGCTTTTCGCTCAGCTCAAGCACGTCGATACCGATGCTGACCATACGGAGAGACCCCACCTCCCATTGTTTTTTGCACTGCTTGGACAGGTCGGTGGCGCAGTCGAATACCGGCTCGCCGGTAATCTCTCCGTCCTTGACCTCGATCTCCTTCATATAGCCGATGACCTTACCACGCTCATGCATGTAGAGAAGCACAGGATTGCGCTCGTATTGCGCGACATCGACCCCGGAGGTCAGAACCCGGCTTCCATGACTGTTCAGGCTGTCATCTGTTAGTCTTACTCGTTTACCCATTTCGGTTTTGCATTAAAATTTGCTGCAATATTACGCGGTAATATCCTGTCAGGCAAAAATGTGTGCAACCGTTGCACACTTCTATGCAACCATTGCACACTTTTTTTGTCCTCACGCGTGGACATACGAATTTTGCTGCAATTTCCGGTGGATGGTCAGTCATTGCCGGGAGGTTAATCGCGCAAATTCAATTTCATTATGACAAAAGCAGAACTCGAAAAGAAAAAAGATCTTGCCCGGACGCTATATATGTCCGGGATGGAACAGATCGAGATTGCCGATAAGGTCGGAGTCACGAGGCAGTCGCTCTCAAAATGGTGTAAGGAGGGTGGTTGGAAAGAGACCCGTGCCGCCAAGACAATTACTCGTCCGGAACTTATCAGAAAGTTGCTTCTCCGGGTCAGTGATCTTCTCGACAAAGTTGAATCTGAGCCCAAACTCGCCGACAGCCTTGGAGACCAACTCTCTAAGCTGACATCGGCTATCGACAAGCTCGATAAATCTCAGGCAAATGTGGTTAATGCCATCGAGGTCTTCATGGCTTTCTCCAAGTGGCTTGAGTTCCGTGCCAAGTCTGATCCGATGATTACTCCGGAACTTCTCAAGACCATAAATAAATTACAGGATGTGTATCTTGTAGAGTCATTTAATAAGGGAGCATTGGCTTGATATGGGAACGAAAATGACAAAGGAGCAAAAGGAGGCGTTTGAACGGTGGAAGGAACACTGCCGCGAAGTTCAGACGCTGACCGCCGTATCTATGGCCGTAGCGAAGGAAACCCCGGTTGAGCGCGACAAGCGCATCAAACGGCTCCTCTCTAACTATGATGAATTCTGCGAATACTATTTCTCCCATTTCCTTACCCTGCGCGACAAGACCACCGGCGAAGTCATAAAGACAATCCACAACGCACCGTTCCATTCCAAGGCCGCACTGAAAATAAGGAATACACCAAACCTCAAGGCTGTATTCAAATGGCCTCGCGGTCATGCCAAATCAACTCATATCGGTGTATTCACTCCTCTATGGCTGATATTCCAACCGAAGAGACTGATTAACTTTATGATCACTGTCGGTAAATCCGAAGACAGCGCGACCCGTCTTCTCGGAGATTTACAGGCTGAACTCGAATATAATCAGAAGCTCATAGCTGATTTCGGTGAACAGAAGAATCTCGGTTCTTGGCTTGAGGGGGAATTCAAGACTAAGGGTGGAGCGAAGTTCCTGGCAGTAGGTCGCGGTCAGTCCCCTCGTGGTCTTCGTGACCGTGAAGCTCGCCCGGACTACATAGTCATTGACGACTTGGATGACGATGAACTCTGCCGTAATGAGAAACGAGTGAAGGATTTGACCGACTGGGTCAAGGAGGCTCTCTTCGGTGCGCTCGATGTCGGACGTGGTCGGTTCATCATGGTCGGAAATCTTATCTCCAAGAATTCCGTCCTTGCAAATATCGCAGCATCCAAGGGTGTCCATGTCTCGGAGATCAAAGCGGTCGACCGGGACGGAAATCCGGTCTGGGCAGAGAAATGGACTAAGGAGGAGGCTCAGGCGTATAAAGACTTTGTCGGTTATAGGGCATGGGAGAAAGAGATGATGCATAATCCTATCACAGACGGTACCATATTCCGGCACGAGTGGATAAGGTTCAAGCGCATGCCCAAGCTCGACAAGTACGATATGCTTGTGTGCTATACCGACCCTTCGTTCAAATCCACAACTGCCAACGACTACAAAGCCTGTCGCCTGTGGGGTAAGATCGGAACGGAACTGCATCTGATCGACACATACGTACGTCAGGACACTGTTTCCGGAATGGTTCGCTGGCTATACAACCTCCATGAGCGCATCCCGGAGAATGCAGCCGTGAGCTTCTACATCGAGGCCAACATGCTGCAGGATATAATTCTCGATGAGTTTGAGGCCGAAGGGAAGCTCCGGGGCTATCAGCTGCCCATCATGCCCGACTATCGCAAGAAGCCTGAGAAGATCCAACGTATCGAGGCCGTGTCTCCACTTTGGGAGCGGGGACATGTCTACTATAACGAAGCACTCAAGGACTCCCCGGATATGGAGGTTGGCATAGAACAGACTCTCGCCCTTGAGCGCGGATCACGTGTCCACGACGATGCCCCGGATGCCGATGAGGGAGCCATCTGGTATATACAGCGCAACACGCGGCAGGAAAATTTCAAACCCGTGGCGATTCCGCGTCGCCACCCTAAAAACTCATGGTGATATGTTTTTAACCGACAACGACTACAGTGTGGTCATAGGAGAGGACGCACTGAAGGTTTTATCCCGCGCCTCTGATGAGAACCGTGCCAATGCGGAGCTTGAGGCTGTTGAGGAGATATCCGGATATCTGCGCCCGGTCTACGACTGCAATGCAATATTTTCTGCCGGAGGGGATGCCCGCAACCGGCTCATCGTCATGTACACCGCCGATATAGCCCTTTATCATCTCGTGGCATCACAACCCCAGCGAATGGGCTCCGAGATCCGCAAGGAGCGTTACGAGCGTGCCGTCCGTTGGCTCGAAGGAGTTCAGTCCGGCAAGATCATACCCGACCTCCCGACAGTGGAAGAAGATGATCATTCAGGCTCATTCGGCACTATCTATCACTCGGAACCCCGCCTTCGGCATAATTGGTAATGCTATGAATTTACTTGACAAATCCCTTGACAATTTTCGTTCTAATAAGAACATAGCCGCTCAGGAGACAGCCTCCTCTCAAGAAGGAATTCCTATCGTCTTTCAGACTCCATACGGAGAAATAAATCTTGCCAAGCCGGAAGGAGGTGCTAAGTTTAAGAGCATCGTCATGGAGATACATCGCACCACTGATGCCCTGACCCGCAAGGATATTGCCGACTGGAGATCTGCCTGGCAGATGGCAATCAATGTCGAAAACCCAAACCGTCAGCGTCTTTATGACATATACCGGGATGTGGATGCGGATCTTCATCTTACCGGCTGTATCGATCAGAGGCGCGGTTTCGTTATGTCCCGCTCTTTCAAACTTGTAAATAAGTCCGGCGATGAAGACAAGGAAGCAAGACACTACTTTGATCAATCCTGGTTCAAGCAGCTTATGGAGCTTTGCCTTGAGTCCCGGTGGTGGGGACATTCCCTCATTGAACTTGGCAATCTGACTGAGGATGGTGACGGCTGTTTATGCTACGACGGTGTGAGTCTCATTCCGCGTAAGCACGTTATTCCGGAATATCACCGGTGTGTACAGAATGTCGGAGACGACTGGCAGTCCGGCATTGACTATCATGAGCCGCCATACTCCGATTGGCTTATTGAAGCCGGAAGACATGATGACCTTGGTAAATATCTCAAGGCGGCACAGCAGACAATTCCCAAAAAGAACGCTCTTGCGTTTTGGGATGCCTTTGCTGAAATCTTCGGTATGCCTATGCGCGTGGCGAAGACCACGACCCGCGACCCGAAGGAGTGGCGCCGTCTTGAGCAGATGATTCAGGATGCCGGGAACAATCTCGGTATGGTCACAGGAATGGAGACAGAGGTGCAGTTCGTTGAGTCCGGCAAGGGAGATGCCTTCAACGTCTATGACAAGCGCATTGACCGTGCCAATTCCGAACTGTCTAAGCTAAGTATCGGCCAGACTATGACTATCGAGGACGGTTCCTCGCTCTCTCAGTCAGAAACTCACCTTGAGGTCTTCGAGAACCTCGTGGAATCCGATCGGGATATGCTTCGTGATATAGTCAACAATCAGCTCATTCCACGTATGGTTAAACATGGCTTTCCTCTCAAGGGACTGCGCTTCGAGTGGGATGATACTGTTGATTATACTCCGGAGCAGCAGATTGCCTATGAGACTATGGTTGCAGACCGTTATGATGTGGATCCCTCATATTTCGCCGACAAATACAATATGCCTGTCGGTAACCGGCGCGACTTCTCCATGCCTTCCGGTCTCCCCGGAGGAAAGGAAGATGATAAATCTGACAATAAGGATAAGCAAAAGAACGGCAGACCTTTTTTCGATTAAGCCCCACTGACTACGTGGGGCTGCATCAGCGATATGCACGTATCCTTTCCCGTGCCTATCCAAGCGAAGCCGTCCCCGCTCCGGCTCTGCCGGTCTTTATCGCCGGTCGCAAGGATCAAGAGGATGAAATCCGGAAGAAGTTGTCCGCTCTCTTTGAAGGAATGATGAAGGCTGCGTATAATTCCGGTGGAGCAGAACTATCCATTGATATCCTCTCCGACCCACATGTCCGGGATTTTATCAACACCCACTCTGAGATCCTTGACTCCTCATTCGAGCGAACGCCTATGTCTGATGCCATGCGCCGCCGTCTCCAACGATCCGACTGGATATTTTCCGGAATGAAGACTTTCCACGAACTAAACGAAGCCTTTCCCTCTATGCTTGATGAGAACGGCGATCGAAAACCCTTCGAACGCTTTTTGAATGATGTTCGAAGCATAGACCAGACCTATAACAGCAATTACCTCCGGGCTGAATATAATTTCGTGATAGCATCGGCTGAAATGGCTGCTAAATGGGAGGGGTTCATGCAGGACGGAGACAGATACAATCTTCAATACAGGACTCAGAAGGATGATAAGGTCCGTCCTGAACACGCTGCTCTCGATGGAGTGACCCTTCCTCCGTCTGATCCTTTTTGGGCAGAGTTCTATCCGCCCAATGGGTGGAACTGCCGCTGTACGGTCGTTCAGGTTCGCAAATCAAAGTATCCCGCCACTCCTCACGAAGAGGCAATGCGACTTGGCGATGAAGCCCTGCAGAGGGATTCCAAGGGTATATTCCGCTTCAATCCCGGACTTGAGCAGAAGACGGTTCCGGACTATAACCCTTATACAATCCGTCGATGCCGCGACTGCGACATCGCCAAAGGAAAATCCAAGCTCACAAGGATGACCCCTCCTGACAACCAGCTCTGCCGAGTATGTCAATACCTTCATGAGTGTGGTGAGTTAAAAAGTGAGATAATACCTTGGGGAAAAGGCACGATTGAAATAAGCGATCTTGTCAACAGGAAAGACAATGACTTCGACAGACTGATACAGGTTGCCAGATATTTTGCGTCTCAAGGTGAAGAGGTGTTCCTCTCTCCGAAGATGACACGTCCCTCAAGGTTCGATTACGATTGTATATATGGCTCTCTAAAAGGAACCATTTACTATGGGAAATGCCCGGATCTGAGGATAGGGGAGCATTGGTACGAGCATGAAGGTTTCATATCGTCAAATCCTAAAAATGCATTTCGTAATATGATGGGGCATGGATTAATACAAAGCGATCGCCTGATTATTGACCGTCCTGATCTTACCGAAAGATATATGTTGCGAAGCGTTCTTGGAAGAATTGAGAAAGGCGAAAACATTCAAGAGGTGTGGCTAAGAGAAAAAGACGGTGAATTGACCCTGCTTTATAAAAAAACGGACGGCTGACCAAATGGCCAGCCCCCGCAGACAACGAATCGGTAGTCATTAGCTACGGAATCGTTATCGCAAAGTTAATGCTTATTTCCTTATTTTCCAAATAATCTCTATAAAATGTATCATATTTTATGATTGAAACAGCTGAAAAAGTTCTAACCGCGACACTACTGCGCCCAGTAAGAACAGAACGCCTAAGCAGAAGATGGCTGGGCAGAAGATGGCAGCGATTCCGTATGGCTTTGGGAATGCTACTGATTCGAACCGAACACTTCCAAACTCCTGTAGATTCTTTGCCTGAATCTTCGTGGATTTGTCGAGAATTCTATAATATTGCCACATGCAGTAGATACCCGAAAGCAGACACAGAAATAGTGAGGTCGCTCCGAGAAATATCCCCCAATGAGACAGAGGAGACCTTGACTCTGACCCTCCGAAAACAGCAAGTATCCCAAGCAGTGTTGAGGACAAAGTGGTCAGATGTCGGTGCAGAGATTCAAGTGTCTGCGCCCGCCGGTTTATTAATTCGGTTATTAGCTTCACAGAACTGTCAAATTCTAACTTCTTGATCTCTTCTTCGTAATACATTTTGAAGATTTAGTATGTATAATTAAAAAAACAACCAAGAGCCACCAGGTAGGCCGAAGCCTCTATCTGACGCATCCTTGATTGCTTGTTTCGCAAAATTACAAACTATTTCTGAATTACAAAAGTTTATCAACCAACGCTCACGTAATTTATTGTAAAAACTTTCGCGATTGGGCATAAAAAAATGCCCCCGGCTGTAATTAGACGTCTCACTTTCTAAAAACATAACACCTGCATACGAGGTAGCCGGGAGCAATATACCCTCTCGACCTCGTATGCAGGTATTGTTTTGCGCTACAAGTGCGCTGTTTTTAAAAGTGAGACGTTGCAAAATTACAAAAAATTCGTGAGATGACCATATTTGAAATTCTGAAATTCAACCGCGAATTGCTTGACAGAATAAGAAATTCCGGAATCCGGCTTGAGGATACGGAATATATCGACCTTTTCACCGACTATAACAATATGGTCGCTGCCGGAGACAAAGTATCCTATGCGGTGGCTTGCCTTGCCACCAATTACCACATATCGGAACGGAAGGTATATTCGCTGATCAAGCGGTTTCAAACCGACTGCAATTCCGGTGCAGTGTAATTCGCGGTTCTGATAGTGTGCCACAGTCGCCGGGACGCTATCTTTGCATCATTCAAACCCTCAAAACTATGGCGACTATATCCACTCCACATAAACTTTACCTTTCTGCACCTCTCCCTTTCGTGGGGCAGAAGAGGATGTTCGCAAAGCACTTCATCGAGGTGATAAAGCAATATCCTGCCGGGACTGTCTTCGTTGATCTGTTCGGAGGCTCCGGCTTGCTTTCCCACATCACCAAGCACTATCACCCGGAGTCAAGGGTAATATACAATGACTTCGACAATTACCGACACCGTATCGACAATATCCCAGGGACGAACAGGCTCCTATCTCAGATCCGACAAATTACAGAGCAAGTTCCCCGGCATAAACCGATTACTGGCGATGCTCGCAAAAGTATCTTCGAGCTGCTTGAGAACGAGGAACGTGAGAACGGGTATATCGATTTCATTACCCTCTCTTCATCCCTCATGTTCTCGATGAAATACAAGCTCACGATCAATGATATGCGGTCGGAGGTGCTATACAACAACGTCCGTAAAACTGACTATGAGCGTTGCCCGGAATACCTCGCTGGTCTTGAGATAGAGTCCTGTGATTACCGGGAACTGTTTGAACGCTTCAAAGACACTCCGGAAGTGGTATTCCTTGTTGATCCGCCATACCTGTTAACCGATGTGGGCACATACAGGATGTATTGGCGACTCGCTGACTACCTCGATGTGCTTTCCGTCTTGCCGGGGCACAATTTTATATATTTCACCTCCGAGAAATCCTGCATTGTTGAACTGTGCGAGTGGATGGGACGCCATCCATCGCTTGGCGACCCATTCGCCCGGTGTCAGAGGAGGGAGTTTAAGGCAACAATGAACTATAATGCCCGGTACACGGACATCATGCTCTTCACGATACCCGACCTCCCTCCCGACAACGCTGCATAATGCCTTTTTCTCGCCCATATATCGCAAGAGAGCCGTCACCCGATTAAGGTAACGGCTCTCTAACTTTTAACGCGACACAGCGCGTTTATTCGGTTCTGCGTAAAGCAACGAAGCTATAAACCTCTATGCTTTCGACGATATCCTCATGGTTGTGGTTTGTCAGGGATTCGGCAAGAGCGAAATCCGTGAAACTGTTCCCCTCAAGACCGGCAAGTGCATCATGGATCTTGTCGGGCAGCTCAAAGAATTTTCCGGCACCATCAGTACCATCTTCCACTGCCGTAACCCAGTCGGTAACGATGTGCAGACGTACTCTTGCTTCAGCTCGGTACTCAATACCCGGCACTATCGTTATCCAATGGATCGGTTCGAACTCGATGAATACTGCCGGACGATTCCATGCCGTCTCCTGATCGATGAATTCCACGTTCCGGTTCCACAGGTCAATGTGCTTGATCGCACGGTTACTCAGGTCATCATCCATCTCTGCCGGAGCAATTTCATATTCCCCGGCTGCGTTCACGCACAAGGCGTGAAGACGCGATTTCAGTTTGTTGTAAAGTTCTTTTCTCATCTTATCTGATATTGAAATCTGTTCTGAAATATTCAGTAATATTCTCTTCGATAATCTCTCGGACTGCATTCTCAACTTCTGGCGAATTACCAAGAAATTGACGACGAGGAATCTTGATTGATGTACCTACTTTCATTAAAGCCATACATTTCCAAAAATCTGCCTCTGTCGTGAGTTGACGGTTCCTTTTGTCTCTTCGGAGGCTCCCGTCCTTCCGTCTGCCGAAACTCCCCGTGGTCGAATAATATTTATACCAGAAAAATCGCTTCATGCGTTGGGTTACTTTTATTTCCCCACCTTCATTATGAATCGCTGCATAAGGGAGGTCGCTTTTGAAAACTATACTGCTCTCCTTGATTTCGCTCCGGATGCTACGTCTTAACGTGCCGGAGTCAACAAGTATATGGCCATTGGGACGCGTAGGACTTTTTCTACGTTCCCACGCTTCCGAAAAGAATGCTTCCCTCTCGAAATTCCTGTCAAACTCATCAGTGAGTTCAACTTGAATATCACGGAGTACTTTCTTAAGCGTTTTTGTAAAATTGTCAGTCATCGAGGTCATCGAATAGTGTTGGACTCTGATCTTCGGTTGGGTTGAAACCGGGCTTTGTAGGAGCCTTCAACATGTTATAGAAAGTACGCTCACAGATACCATGAGCAGGATATATGTACCTTAGCCATATTTCCCGGTTGGGAATCCCTTGTTTGGCATAAAGGTCATATATCCTGTTGATCTCTGCGACACGCTTCTGATAACTATGTCCGGGTTTCTTACCCATCTTTCATCAGTGTTGGTTTTGTTTTTTCGGTTTATACGGTCGGATGTCGAGCGTCATCTGACAGCTCACTGTCACCCTTCCGCTTCCTTCACACTGAAGGCAAGTATGGAATTCGCCTTCTTCATCTCCGGCCACCCTGCCAGTTCCTTTGCAAATCCGGCAGAGGGCAACCTTGGGAGGTCGTTCTATTTCTCTCTTCATGCGGCACCTTCCTCTTTTTTGGGTTCTACAAAGAATGTTTCATCCTGAACGACCGAGATGCCACACTTGGTCATAACCTCGCGGAGGGGAACTCCGGCTCCAAGTGGATCTCCCGGCTTGAGGACTTCTGTGTCGCGCTCCATGAGCAACCTGTCCTTTGCAATCTCCTCTGTTGAGCGGATAAAGTTAGGTAGGAATTCCTTAACGAGCTGTAATGCGCTCGCCCATGTGAAACCCTTGAGGGTTTTGAGTTTGGGGGTGCCTGTACGGAAACCAATGGTTCCATGAACCATCTCAAGACTCTTCTTTTTGCTGAAGAGTTCCGGCTGATTCTCGGTCGCGAATGCCTGAAGGGTGTCGAAAGCCTCGTCCTGGGTTGCTTGGAGTTGCGACAGGCGATCTTGATGTTTCTCTCGTATCTTTGCGCATTTCAACTCAATTTCGGCTGTGATTTTCGCACGTTCAGCGTCTGCCTTGGCGTAGGTTGCAAAGGCTTCTTCGGCGGTTTCCTTGCTCACGCCGGAGATAACTGTCTTTTTCTGTCTTTTTGCCATTGTTGGTGTTATTAAGGGTTATTATTCTTCGTTGAATTCATCGAGGTTTTCCGCACGGTATTCCGCGATGTCAGCTTGACTTGTAGCCCACTCTGCAAGTTCTCTCATGAAGTCAATATAATCACCATTCTCCATGTCGGAGGTATAAGAAGTGAGATAATTTTTGACTATAACGGTAAGACTCATATCAGTTGTAACTTGTCATGCCTGGGGAGGCAAGGTTGATTAAATACGTAATTCTCTGTGTCGGAGTGGTGGGTTCCGGAGCAGCGGCGTCCTTCTTCCTCTCCCATCCCTTGCGCTTTATCGCCCGTAGACGAGTCGCCAGTTCCATCAGTTCCTCGATGTCGAGTTTCCCGAACTCCTTCCCGGCAATCCGGGGGTGTCGGCAGAAATCGTTAATCTGCGCCCAATCGGTAGTATCCACTTCAAGTTCCTGCATCAGCTTGAGGGCAATGCTCCGCCGTCGCCTCAGTTCGTCCCTCGTGCCGTTCATCCCCTCAAGTGCGATGCACATGGCGATATATTCTTTTCGCGTCATTTCCTTGAGAGAGTCCGTGCGCCCGGAGGTGTATTGGCTGACGATCTGCTTCTTGACATCTTCCGGCTCCCCGTGGATTTTTAGTCGGTGGAAAGCTGAGTAGAACCGCCCGAAGTTAGTTACCTGCTGCTTCATTGCTCTTATTCTGATCTTCCTTTGAGTGAAGCATAGCCTCAATTGTCTCTATGGGCAGATGTCGTGCTACCCCCAAGAAGTAAGTGTCCACATATTCTGCCACTGCCTCTTCTGAGGCATACTCAAGATTCTTCTCGATGAATCGAGTCTTTTCGTTTCGGCCTAACTGACGGAAGGCCTGATCAATGTTTTGTGCCATATTACTGTATTTTATTAGGTTTCCAATCTATCGTTACCAAGGCGATGACCTCACCGGCTCCCTCGCAATCCGGACATGTCGTTTCCCAAGGCTGTCGCTTGGTTGCCGGGAAAAACCCTTTGCCGTGACAGTAGGGACAGGTAACTGGACGGGAGCTGAACGCCTCTTTATGGATTCTGCCGTCCGGCTCAAGTATGATCATTTCTCTTCTCTTGCTCATTTTATCCGATATTGTTTGAGGTTCTTATGACTCCTTCTTCCCACACTACATAATAGCTACCGGGATCTTCTGTGAAGCGACCTTGGCAAAAAGCCTTATATCCGACAACCCGGACTTTTATTCCGGCTATGTAGCGGAGCCTGACAGCAGCCTTGCCCATTGGCTGTCCTTTATGTTCCTGCGAGATGAAGATGAAACTTTTAGCCGGGAAGCGATCTATAAGTTGCTTGGCTTGATCGTAGGACCAACCTGCCACTTGAAAGCTGTCCACTATCACGAAGTGAGGACTCTTGGGTTTAGAAAGCCTCTCTACAAGTTCATCGTATGTATCACTTGTGGCTATTCTGAATCGTCCCTGTACCTCCTTCATCTTGAATCGCTCGATACGTTCCTTGAATGACTGACTGATACCTTCCTCATGGGAGAGATAGAGAGTCATGCCGTAATTGCAGAGTTCCTTGGCAAGCTGCATCACAAAGCTGCTCTTGCCGGAAGCCGATGCTCCGCTTATGAACCATGCCTCGTTGATTGCAGGAAAACCGAAAGGTCGGCTCCATCTCTCTCCCCAAGGCAAGGTCTTGTAGGTCTTGGCAAGAACCTCTTTAGGACTATATGCTCGCTTGCCCATCGTTACTTCTTCTCTTGAGTATTCTTCAGTTCATTGACAAGAGCTGTTGCTGCATTCACCGAAGACTTTGCAAGCGAAATATGGTTGGGATCATACATCGCTCTTTTATCGATTGCACCTTTGACGACAGCTCCGATCATGTTTGCCATAACATCTTTGGCTATTTCATATCGACGCTGCTCCCAATCGGGTTCCGCATCCTGTGACTTACGCATAATTCGGTTGATATTGATCACCGAATCCATATATTGTTTCTCAATTACTGTCATCGTTATTCTTTAATTATTAAATCATAATCCATAGCAGACCATCCGCCCCTCGCTTTAACTTCCTCAATGGGCAACGAGGCTACTATTTTTTCCCAATCTCGGTTCTCCATTTTACCGTAACGATACTCGACAACCGCCATACGATCTAACCAATTACTCCCTTTTTGTCTGATATTAAATTGCCCCCACTCATTTGGGCGAGTTGTCAGCACCTCATGGATAAACTCTGTAATTGTGTAAGGCTTATCTAACACTACGTCATACGGAGCAGTGCAATCTCGGCTTGCTTCGTGTGTCTGAATAAATTTTAAACTCATAGTCTCTTCAATTTTTCGATTTCGGTATAAACTCGCCGGAGACCACCGCCGCTCTTCCGTGCAATCTCACCGGGATCGGCTCCCTCCGGAGCGTTGAGTTTGGCAACAATCTGCGCTTGAGAGAGAAGGAACTTCTGACGTTCCTTCCCATCGTCCGGTGTGACCTTGCTGTAGCGGTCACCATATCGGCTGAGCATCTCGGTATAGCCTACCTTCTTGCACTCGATGGAACGGTTGATCTTCTCCTTGAGACCGTCGGCTCCCATCATATACCACGCACAGCATCTCTCGGTCGCATTCCACAAAGCCTTCAACTCAAGGAAGGCTTCATACTGAAGGTCACCGGCTTCATCGAGAATTATCAGCGGATTTTCAATCGAGCGCAGGTAATACACAAGGTCTTCATAAACGTCTGCATACCTCCCTTTGCTGTCAACTCCGAACTCACCGGCAATCTTCCTCACGAGCTTGAGCTTTGTCTTGACCTGTGAGCAGTCGATATAGATGGCGTTGGCATGGGTCTTGACATAGTGCCGGGCTGTGAAGGTCTTCCCGATATTGGGAAGGTCACACATGATCGCACTGATGCTACTCCCTTGACATGCCTCCAACTGAGCGGTGATAAACTGAAATGTCGGTGTCTTTGCCACCTTCCATTCGATCTCTCCTCGGAGGCTTACTCCGAGTTTCCGGGCAATGCTTATCCAGTTGGCATCGCTCAGAACACGTTCGGTCTGACCGTTCTTGACCGCACTGTACACCGAGGTCGTGATGCCCAGAGAGGCGGCATGCTTCGCGTCACTCGGATAGTTGGCGCGGTTTCCCTTTATAGCAGCGAGGATTTTATTTTTGATGTCTGTTGTAATCATATTCTAACAGTGTTTTAATTTCGTTATAAGTCTTGCAAGGCTCTTGCTGAATAATCGTCATCAAGGCCGTATTCTTGCGTTTCTCGCGATTCCGGCTCCGGGAGGGCCACCTCTTCCACTTCGATTGCCGGAGGACGTGTGTCACGCTCTATTACGCCCACACGCCCGATTGCGTGGTCTTCGACATATCTCTTGAAGTGGCTGACCTTTTTCTGCTGCTCAACGAAGATTCTCTCATCCTCCTCGGTCTGCTCGGCCCGTGCCGTGTTGTAGGTCCCCAAATCCTCAAGGCGATCGATATATTTGTCACCTTGGTAGATGAACATGTCGGTTACGTTCCCCTCTTCATCAGTGAGGTAGAAGGCATCAACCTTGTAATCATTTGGGGCAAGCTGCTCGATGACCTCCGTCTTGCTAAGCCACCAATCCCTGTGAAGCACCCGGCAGTAGGAATTGCGCCGGATCGTTGTGCTGACCCTTTCTCCGACATACCGTGCGATGACTGCTTTGTCAAGAGGCTGAAGATTAGGGTTGATATTTGCTACAAGGACATCCCATCGGGTCATCCCTTTATATTTTTTCTGATTGGGATGCAATGCGTGGTTGTATTCGTAGATATCTCGTATATCATCGGCGATCAATTCATCCCATGTATAGTATTCTTTATCGATATAGGTGTTGTTGAACTCATCAAATACCTTGTTGCTCTCCGTCCTGTATTGTCGGCTCTTGGCGTAGAATCTGCCGATGCCGACATGGTTCTTGTGTTCGATACTTACTTTCTTTGACCGGTTCTTGTGCTCGGCGTGTTTCTCCTGAGAGTTCATCGGAGCGCAGAACCGCACGAAGGGGAACATCACTCCGGCTCGGAGGAAGGAGTCCTTCCACTGACTCATAAGGTGATTTTCGACTTCAACCTCTGCTGGGCAGCCCCAACCGTGCCTGTCAAGCAGACGGAACATATTCCGGAACATATCAACTACAAGATCCTGATTTTTGGACCTATTATAAGCGAAACCGATACAGCAGTCGCTCGCAACATCGTAAGCATAATATGCCTTTGGTCTAAGCTTGCTATCTTTAAGTTTACGCGGTAGGTCACGGTCATCGAACGATACTTTTGACAAAGAAAAATCAGGACGGTGTCTGTGCATGTGAGGCATAACCTCATGCATGAATGTGGTATAGCTCATTGTTGCCTTGGATATGAGCAGCTTGTTTTTAGGCTTGTTCAGATAATTGCAGATAGTAGCTTCGCTTAATACCATAGGATCTCCGTTTTTGTCGGTGAAATTATCCGGATTAAATATCTCGCCTGTTTCGAGATCATAAACCTCATATTCCCCTGTAACAAAGGCATTATAAAGTTCAAGCACATTGGTATTCCAAGGCTTATTTGGCATAGCATCAATACTGATAATCAAACGCTCGGTCTTGTAATCAACCTTCCGGGCTGACTGATTACCGAACTTGCCGCTGACCAGACAGGCGTATCCGTTGGCCTTGTAGTCATTCACCTTCTTCCGGAACCGAAGGGTGGAAGCCGGGAGTGTGTGGCCGAAACGTTTGCGTAGGGTCTCGATGGTCGCTGCCATCATAGTCCAATCATATTTCCCTCCGAAGAGTTTCTGAGCCGTAGCCGCTCTCTCATAGAGCTTGATGCAGGTGTTCAAGACCGATGCGTTGGTAATGTACTCCTTGGCCTTCTCAGCCGGAAGTGCAATGCCACATTTTTCTTTACTGAAGAAAAAGGCAGTCGCCTGTTGATCCACCGTGTAGTTGCTCATGATCCATCCCTCAAGTCGCGCCTGTGCGCCGCCGGGATATACTTCCTCGACCCTCTCCTTGTAGCGGTCGGGGAGGCTGTCAACGGCAATGAGCGCATAGCTTCCCCTTGCTCCACCACCGCGCTGAACGACATCAACACGGTTACGGTTAGTCCAATTGCGATAATTGGCCTCCGTAACAATGCCCCCGTCGAATAGTTCGCGAGTCGATATACAAAGTCTGCCGTTGTAATATTCCATAGTCTATCTTAAGGCGGCTGCCCGTTCTTTGATCTCGAAGATCATGGGTATATCTACATTCTTGAAGGACTCTACTTCTTTACCCTTGAGGAAGATGTGGCCGGTTCCGTCCGTACGGTAGAATTCACAGAAGGCTCCGTTGTCAAAGTCCATTCTCATAGTGCCGTCAGCGAAATGGATGGCTTCACCCGCTGGCACCGTAGTCATCAGGACCCCTCCGTTTTGCCTGGCGGTGAAACGGATACGTTTTACGATATCCGTTTCAGGGTAGTCGAGGTTGAGGGCATTGAACACATGGCGTTCTGTGACCTTGAAAATCTTGGTGATTTTCTCTCGGACCTCTTTTGATACTGCAATGTTCTTTTTCATTAGTCTCACTTATTGATTTTTATTATATTTGCAATCTCATTCACAACTGAACCAATTATGCTGCCTCTTTATACGTTTACTGTCAATATTACTTCCCAAAAGGAAGAGTCGGAAGAGTCATTTCTTTCAAGAGTGCTTCCTCATCTATCTCCCCTGAAGGATTTAAAGGGAAGCTTCGATCGCACAACTGACAATGTGCTCTGCCATCATCACCTCGTTTCAGTTGATGGGGATGAACGATGGTTATTAACGGCTTCTGTTGGAATTTCAGTTGGTCGGCAGAGGGGTATATTTCTAAATCGGCTTTATCAAGCAATCCTGCAGCTGATAAAACTCTCTCTACCTCACGACCTTGTAGAAGGTCAACCGGCCATACTGCAATTCTCATAATTTTTGAAGTACTCATAGTCTCACTTATTTAGTTGGTTTTTAATTCTCTCTATAGCCTCCTCCAGAGCGAAGTGTCCGGCAACAAGCGCGGCATACTGTTTGGATTGGTCGCACTCGTAGTCATTGTGGGTTGCCTCGAACTCATCAAGGATGCTCCCAGTATCTGCGAAATTCCTGGTCAAACTCTTTAGCAGTACCTCGACCGCCATCTCGGTTCTTTTCTCTGAATGTTGCTTCATTTTATCTAAAATTAGTGGGAGGAGGGGGACTTCAACCCCCTTACCGGTCTTCCCCGGCTACGAGTCGCGAACGCTCGGCATCCTGCCCTCCCGAATTCTCCGGCGCATTTGGCAACGCCGGAGGTTCACATATCTTGCCTTTCGGCTTTTACCGGCTCTCTTGCCGGAGGATCACCCTCTCTTGGTTCTGATCCTTATAATTCTACAGGTTGTCCGTTGGAGTCGTAGACCTCGATGGTCAAGGCTCCCATGCCGTCATTCTCGCCTCCCTGATAGAAAGCCATATACTGATCGCCCTGATTTTCGTAGCCGAGTCCGTGAATGGCGGCGAAAGCCTCGATGATTGCCCACCCTGCTTCTTTGGCAGCCTCCTCGGTAGGATACATAATGCCTAACTCAAGTGTCCGGCACTTATCCGGATCAGTGTGAAAGTCGTTGATCTGAATTCGATAGGTTGTCTTATTCATTGCAAAATCCATTTATAGCATTCTGCCTACGGCGATTATTATCAACTATGTCGTCGAACCATCTATCTTGGGCACGAAGTCGGAACATTGACAACTTGGCTGTGTCAAGACCATTCAAAGGGAACATTAGGCAGGTCAGGTCATCATTGTAGGCGTTGTTGTCGGTAAGTCCATAATGTTCGTTCATGTCGGCTCCCTTGAAGGTGTAGAACTCCTTAGGGGTTCCGATACTACTGCGTTCAAGAAGATCGCCGTAGCCGGTTGTCCACTCGTTAAGGTCACCGGCACATCCTAAAATGGTATAATAACTACCTTCGTAGGCTGCTTTGAAGATTGCCTCGCGGTTCTCGCGAGTTACTTTGTTTATGTTTATTGTCTCACTCATATCTCGTTATTTAGAATTCCGGTCGTTTACTGTAGGTGTTGATGAACTCATTTCCATTCAGTTCCATCTCGCAAATTGCGGTGTCGCTGATATACTCTCCATTCTCCTCCGCCGCTCTCAAGGCTTTGGCAATTGCCCTCTGAGCATCAATGTTGCTTGTGAAGATCCTCGTGGAACTTATATCTCCTCGCCATATCCTTGCCATATAGATCTTCACTACAGGATTTTTGTATTTCGGGGTCTTACTCATAATCTAAAATTTGTTAATATCTCGGCTTTTTTGTATCTTTGGCCGTTCGTTCATTACTGAATACGCTGCAAAGTTACAGAATATTCTGAAATAATCAAAATAATGAGAGAAAAAAATGCAGAAATTTCTGCAAGAGTCGATAAGATGATTAGGATCTTGCACACAAATCCTAATAAATTGGCGAATGCTTTGGGCTATAGTAGAGCACAAACCATCTATGACATACTTAATGGCAAGGCTGCTCCGAGTTATGACTTCTTTAAGAGGTTTTTAGCTTCTGGATATGCTGCTTTTATTAGTCTGCGTTGGCTGATTTCTGGAGAAGGTTCTCCAATTATTGAGGAAACGTATTATCAATCTGATTTGCCGATTGTAAAGGGAGAGATGACTGCTGAGCAGGCAAAACAAAAATTGGAGGAGATCCGAAAGCGAAAAGGAGTCACTTTGTCTATTGCAGAAAATTCTGTAATATCGCAGCATTCTGAATACTTAGTCTCGCATTTAGAAAATCGACTTAACGAGAAGGATAGAGAGATTGGGAATCTCCACGAAGAGATAGGGAGGCTCAAGGAGCGCATCGCGCAACTTGAGCGTGAAAAAAACCTCTCCGGAGTTTCCTTTCAATCCGTACCCCAAACAGAGACTGTGGACTCCCTGTAGCATTCTTGGAGATGTGGGAGGCTCTCGGATTCTGCCCAAACTGAACGAAATGGATACGAGAGGATACCCCAAAACGCCCCTGAATCGCCCATTTCCGGGGTGTTACCCCCTCAAAATAGGTTTAAAAATCGGCTAAATGACTGATTAATGCCTTTTTAATAAGGAGTAAATTTGCAAATAGGTGGTTTTTTCTTAATAGTGAAATATCGAAATCGGGGGTCTATCTAAAAAAAACGGTATTTTACCCCCCTCTATCGCACCCCCTGAATACCCCAAATGTGAATATCCAGTTATCGCCAAATGAATATCCACTTTGAATATCCACCTGAATATCCACCCCTCAAAATCACCCGTTCGAACACGAAAAAGGAGAGCCGATTGGCTCCCCTGTAATAGATCCTTTAAAATGCAGTTCTGTGGCCGTTCTAATGGCGTTCTTAGTCCATTCTATCATCCACGCCGTCAGACCCGCCACGTGGGGCTGTAAGCAGCATAGTTTGCTGAATTATCGCACGTTTGGTAACAACTGTTCCACCACCGCTTAGACCGGCTCTACGTAGGTAATCATACCCACAACCCACTTCTTCCGGGGTAAGATGATGAAATATGGCCGCAATCGAACCGAAAGCAAGTGTTTTGCGCTTCCCTGTCAAGTGAACAATGATGCATTTGGTCTGTCTCATACTCTGAAATTTTCCGCAAATATACACAAATAACCGCTATTTGCAACCTTTTGAATAATTAAATTATAATTGAAGGCATTAAAAAAATCGGCGTAAAGCCGACGAAATCCACCATCCAACCGTCCAAACCAATGACGTAAACCCACCACATCCGAAAGTAAGGCCAAAGTAAGCCACATGTAAACTTACGACCCCGAAAATGTAAACCGAAATTCAACCAATGTAAACGTTTCGTTTTTTCCGCCTAATCCCACCATTATCCTCTAACTCGCGAATTTTCAAAGACTTTCATCAAAAACCGCCGACCTCAACATTGAACGCTTCGTTTTGTGCCCTATACACATGGGTCTCTACCTGATTCACCATCGGCGGAATCTCCACGTTGTTGGCAAGGTCAATAAGATGATCAGGATAGAAGTTGCTGACACCGATTGCACGGAGTTTTCCCGCTTTGTAAGCCTCTTCGAGAGCACGGTAGGCGCCATAGCGGTCGCAAAAAGGCTGATGAAGCAGCATAAGATCAATGTAGTCGGTACCGAGCTTGCGGAGGCTTTCGTCAATCGAAGCCTTTGCCTTCTCATAGCCATAATTGGAAATCCAGACTTTTGTGACAATAAAAAGCTCTTCACGCGGAATACCGCTTTTAGCTATTGCAGCTCCGACACCCTCTTCATTATGATAAGCCTGAGCAGTATCTATCATGCGATAGCCGACCTTAAGGGCATCGCTTACACAGCGTTCACATTCAGCCGGATCCACCTGATAGACTCCATAGCCTATCTGCGGCATTTCAACACCGTTACTAAGTTTTACAGTTTTCATATTATTTATTCCTTTTTTATTATTTCTTAATTCCAAGACCTTACGGTCGGTCCCTCCCATGCCGCTACCTTCATGCGTAATGAAAGGAATGACAGTCTTACCGTTCCAATCGTGATTCTCGATAAAAGTATAAACGCACATCGGAGGATTTCTGTTATTCTTGATTTCTTTATTCTGTTTTTCGTATAATAAACGTTTTTAATCCGCATTAAGTCTTTCACTTTTTCCCGTCTTATTTTCACAAAACAACGAAACCCTAATTTGAGCGTTTAGATTCCCGCTCCTTGCTATCACGATACACGTTATTGACCTTATTCCTTCCGAATGACCATGACACCCTGAATGAAACTGCATGAGAGTGAATATCATTTCGTGTGCTTACCACATAATCTCTGTAATAAGCTTTGGATTTTGTTATATGTAAGCATTAAGTGAAGTACACCTTGTATATACAATTTATTACGATATCGGCTACAACTTTGTGATGTTGTAGCCGATGTTGTCATAAGATGTTCCTGCAAGGTGTACTTCACTTAATGCTTACACTTAATGCTTACCTTCTGTTAATGCTTACGCAACAACGCAAAAGACCTAAACTACACTAATATCAAAGTCGCCACCGAGAGAAGCATACACTTCCCTCGGTGGCAATTATAATCAGATGTTAAGGTGTTTTAACGAAAACTAATCCACGTAAAAGATTGGGGTTATGTCCCATTACATGTGTTTATAGATTTGCTATTTTAATAGCGACATAATCCCCATTGCTGAAATTATCTATATTTAAAGTTTGAGGATATCCGGCATTTCCCTCATAATATACCGGAGGATTCCTCATCCTTTCATAATGTCTGACTTGAGTATTCGCTTTCTTCAGAACAATTACATATGGCGCAGAAAAGTCCGCATCCGGGAGTTCAAGACCTAATTTAAATTTAACTGTACTTTCTTTGGAAAAGTCATTTTTCAGATCATGCTCATTCCCGAGATATGTTCCATAGTCTTGCCAACGCCCCATTTGAACCCAAAGATCACCTTTCTTTACAAGCTTGTCTCCTTGGATAGCGTAAAATGCCAACGTGGGAATATCGGGGTCTTTGGATGTTGAAGTAACGTCCATAGCACATGAAATATATTTATTGCCTCTATCTGCTGTATGTTCATACCAAGAAGACCCCGTATAGGTAGGATATACATCATGAATAAACTTAGCTCCAATAGAAAAAGAGCCAAATACGACCGTATTATACCCAATAGTCACTTTTGTCTGAGGTTTAAGAGCCTTAAATCCGAGTGCTTTGATTCTCTCCTTTTCGGCAGCTATTGCAGCAAGCTTTGAATTGATACTTTCTATTAGAGTCAGGCATTGAGTAGCTTCTGATGAATTTGGGAAGTATGACTGTAAGGCTACGATCTCTTTTTTTGCTTCTGTAAACGACTCATCAGCAATGAGCCGCTTAACCATAGCCAAACGCTGGTCTGCCGGGAACTGCAGAATAGCGATACTATCTCTCATAGACTTAATTTGAGCTTGTTGACTCGCAACAACATTCGTCAGAGAGTCGACTGCTGACTGCAAATCAACCGAATTGCTGTCCCCTGAGCAACTTGTCAGGAGAAGAAGCGGAATTGAAGTGACCGCAAGAATAATTTTGAAGAAGTTGTACATATACATAATCTCGTTAATTAAGATTTTCCACTGGACTTGCAGTAAATATAGTTTCTAAAACTTTATCTGACAACATAATTGCAGATGGGTTACTAATTGTCTTTGTTGTCCCATTCTTGTATATGACAGTTATTGAACGAATCTTAGCATACTCTACTATATCGGAAAACCAAACATATTCAAAATTATAACTTGCGGTTTCCTTAGGATCGATTGGACCGATACACTGAAGTTGTTTAAACTTATTTCGAGATGTTAATTATAGAGTAAAATAATTAAAATACAGCGTAGTTCGCGAGGGATTATCTCTATTTATGGTGACCAAACTATAAATATTAAATCCATGCCAGAATACGCTGTACTCGACAAAGATACAATAAAATCTGAAATTATGCCCTATCTTTCGATAGCAAAAAGAGGTTTTACCTCCAAATTCGATCTTTTGGAGATTGTTAACGCGATACTCTACAAGCTTAAGAGCGGCTGCCAGTGGCGTCTGCTGCCGATAGGTCATCTTTTCAGTGGAGAGTTGCCGAGCTGGAATACGGTCTTCCATCACTACCGTAAATGGTCTGTGAAGGAGGAATGGCAAAGGATCTATTCCGGAATCCTCAATAAGAATAAAAGTAAGCTTGATCTTTACATCTCCCATATTGACGGTTCCCATACACCGGCATACTGTGGAGGAGAAAAGACTGAATATCAGGGAAGGAAGAATCGATGTACCACCAATGCACTTTTCCTCTCGGATAATCAGGGGGAATTTCCTTGCCTTTATCGTTATTTTCCTTAAAAAATTTCACAAATCAAATTAGTTTAAACAACTTCATTAATATGATTGAGGAGCGCAAACGTAACAGTAGAAAATCAAAAAAATGATTATGTGAATAAATCGTCCATTGTCAGTTCACTATGAACTATGCTCCATGCCGTAGGATTGGATAATCCATAGGTGGTGACAAATGTCTGTACCACCGCTTTCGTTGTCTTGGTAATCTCTTGAAACAGCCAAAGACGCTCCCGAATTTTTTTTTCATATTCTTTTGTGATCTTAAACTTATTGGTACTGAATTTCATTTCAAAGAGATGGATGATTCGATCTGCACGGTCGATCACCATATCAACCTGAGCCCCGGAGGTCATATCGTTTTTATCTGCTACATGCCGCCATGTCGAGACAGATGTTGCCATTCCCCCGATACCCAGACCTTTTTTTATCTGCTCATGATGTTCAAGACAAATGAGTTCAAATGTAAGTCCCATCCATGAGAGAATGGATTGCGAGGATATGTTATGGGTCCACCATTGACAGTCTCGGGTTCCATCAGATTCGAGGAACTTATAATAGAATAAGGTATAAAAATCTATAAGGCGGTAAACGCTGTCTTTTTTCTTATTGCCGTATTGAAGTCGCTTGTCTATGAAATCGCTGCGTTCCAGATTCTTCAGAATCCCGGTTAATGTACTTCCTGAAATCTTGGTTTTCTCCGATATTTCCTTACGGGTCAGTCCCGACTTGTTTTCTGCAAGAACCTTGACCACGTTGACATAAGTCTGTGCATTGGAGAACAGCGCATTATACAATTCATCAAACTCCATTCTCAATTTGCCGCGAGGATCGAAACAAAGACGGTCAATATTTTGAGCGACACTCTCACGGGGCTCCAATAGACTGAGGTAATAAGGCACACCACCTGTAAGCATATAAAACTGTAAGGTCTGATAGCGGTCTTTCGGAAAGCGGCGTTTGACAAGGTATTCCTCGGTTTCACCCAACGTAAATGGTCGAAGATATATGCTCTCTGTAATACGATTGTGGAGTCCTCCTTGGTTTTCAATAAGATTTTCAACCATCCATGAAGTTGAAGAGCCTGTGGCAACGAATAGAATGTCTTCCTGACTGGCGGCCCAACTATTCCAGAAATATTCCAATGAGCTTACAAAATCAGACCGCTGAGTATCAATCCACGGCATTTCATCAAAGAATACCACTTTCTTCCTGCCTTCCGGCAGGGATTCAAGGTATTCTTCAAGTGCATCGAAAGCATCACTCCAGGAATTCAATTCGTTTATTCTGACTTTAGCATATTTCTTTAAGGCTTTAGCAAAATTAGCTAATTGCGCCTTGCTTGAAAGTTTATGTCCCCCTACAAACTTGAAGTCATATTTCTTATTGAAAAACTGCTCAATGAGAAAAGTCTTACCTATGCGTCTGCGACCATACACAATCACAAATTCAGATTGGTCCGATTGCAGACATCTTTCAAGCTGTCCACACTCTTTATGCCTTGCGATAAGTTTATTAGTCATGTTTTAATCTTTTAGACTGCAAAATTACGAAAAGAAGACGATATTTATAAATGAGTTTTACCCAAACATCTGTATAAAATGCAATATTTGGGTAAAACTCGATAATAAAGACTTAAAGGATATGCCTAAAACGATTGATTAATTTCAGACCATTATTGGTTTCTATATAGTAAAATTTACTAAACAACTGGACATCTTTTGTCGTATTTTGTACAGTTAATACTTGTACGAGATAGTTATTTTAACTAATTTGCGGAAATAAACAAAAAAATAATGAGTATCTATACGAAAGCCCAAATACCAATTGTCATGAGGTCATATTTTATGACAATGGTGACATTCTTTAAAACCTCCTACAAAGATAAGCTTGAATTTAAAGAACTAATTTTTGAATGTAGTAAACTACTTAACCTTTTAGAGGAAACTGGAGAACTATCAAATTTAGAAGATAAAAGATTGGCTGCCTATGAATTAGTTGATAATATTGAAATGGGGTGCGGTTCTAATAAGTTAAGTGATGAGTATAAAAATCAATTAGTAGAAGTATTGACTCATGATCATACCCTATTAGCCGATTCTATTACATTCACCATATGTGACTTATTTGATTTAAAAGTTGAAAGATTTGGATTAGAATAAATATGAAACTAACTCTTGAAGAATTGGAAGCAATGCGTACGGAGGCATATCAAGATTTAAAAGAACTTGAAGGTGAATATATTGGTGGAAACGAAATTCAACAAAAGATTCTTTTACAGCTTAAAGATATTAACTTAACCTATAAATGGAACAAGGATATTTTAAAAGCAAAAATTGCTTATATCGATGCTCTAATTATAAAATTAAAAAATGATCCGTATTCATCTGGGTTAATAGAATGGTGAATTACATCTATGTTCAACTATATACTTTTCCATAAGTCAACTCCAAATAAGAGGTAGGTGATTACTTCTCTGTATTCTCAGCTTATGGTTTAAAAGGTGATAGTGGAATGTCTAAAACCGTATTGCTGTTTCAATTTGAGCGTTTAGATTCCCGCTCCTTGCTATCACGATACACGTTATTGACCTTATTCCTTCCGAATGACCATGACACCCTGAATGAAACTGCATGAGAGTGAATATCATTTCGTGTGCTTACCACATAATCTCTGTAATAAGCTTTGGATTTTGTTATATTCCAGCCAAAAGGATCATTTACCGCAAGCGCGAGATTAATGAAGAAAGTATCCTGAAGGGCATCTTTGGCATCCTCATCATTTTTGAGAATCTTCAGAGCACTACGGTGAAGCTTGTCACGCAGGCTTAGAAATGAATATGTGAGTTGGTCTGTTTTCATATCGCTTACACTATAGATACGATAAAGTCGGCAAAATATAACAGCACAATGAATTTATTTTTTAACGAGATTTCTCGTTGATTTCTTTTTTATTCCAAATAATTGTTATACATTTGCAATCTCAACGAGATAATTCGTTAGGATTATGAAGAAAGAAAAGGAAAAATTAACAGAGAAAGAGGAGGAAACAATGTTTCTTCTGTGGGAGCATGGACCATGTACGGTGAAGGAATTAGTGCAATATTATCCCTCTCCTCAGCCTCATATAAACACTGTTTCCACTTTTGTGCGTGCGCTCGAATCTAAAGGATACGTCGGACATAAACAAGGGAAGTACGGCTCTTTCAATTATTATGCCTTACATCCAAAAGCCGACTATCAGCGTAATGCTCTCGGGAAATTGGTGAAAAGGTGTTTCGGAAATTGTTTTTCCCTCGTCTCTCAGCTTGTAAAAGATGAGCAGATTGATGCCGACCAACTTAAACAGCTTTTGGACATGGTGGAAAATAAAAAGCATGATTGACTACTCCATGATACAGATTTTTCAATTTTCATTAGCTCTCTCTCTGTCGCTTGCAATTCTTTGGCTGATATATAGGTTGATCCTTGCCGATACAAAAAATTTCATGCTAAATCGTGCTTCCTTACTCATGATATATGTTGTCAGCTTCGTCTGTCCGCTTATTTCGGATTCTTTTGATATGGGAGGATCCGGTGATGACAAGACAGTAACTGCAGGAACATTATATCTGCATAACGATACCTTAATACGTACGATAGATTATTTATCCATTATCTGGATTAGTGGAGCCTCAATATGTTTTTTATTGACGATGTCCGGATTTATAAGGATAATGATTCTAAAGAACAGGAGCGAGAAAGCCGGGTATGAAGGTCATACTGTCTATCTCTCAGATAAAAAAATAGCACCATTCAGCTTTGGCAATCTTATATTGATGAGTCGAAGTGACCTGGAAGATAATCCTGAAATGATACTTCTTCATGAGAGGGGGCACATCTCAAACCGCCACACATTTGACCTGCTCTTTGCCCAGACGGTTGTGATAATGTGCTGGTATAATCCCGTCGCATGGCTGATGAGACAAGAACTGAAGACCGTTCATGAATATCAGGCTGACGATTACGTTTTAGGCAAGGGATGCGATGCAAAAAAATACCAACTCTTTCTAATTAATAGAACTGTCAGTTCAAGTTTTTCTTCAATTGCCAATTATCTGAATTATTCCCAGATAAGGAAACGTATTTCCATGATGAATAGTCCGCTGGAGATTAAATCCAAGATTAAGCCGAGATATGCTGCGCTCTTAGCAGGGATAGTCTGTGCGATATTTTTGCTTTCATCTTCTCCTGTAAGGTCAATGATTAAACCGTTTCAACCATCTGTCTCTAATTCGTCAACTAAGGAAAATAGTGAAGGAATCAATATGGACATATATGTTGACGGAAATAAAGTTGCAAATTCTGAACTTAACACTATTCCCTCCTCGGAAATAAAAGCGATAACTGTCAACAAGAAAAAAAATAGAATTGAAATAGAGATGGATAATAGCAAGCAGGCAGAGTAATATGAGATACGTTTTAATAATCCTGACATTGTTTCTGGAAGTCCTTATATCAGAATGCTTGGCGCAAATTGACGTATCCGGAACAGTGGTTGATATCATAAATGAGAAACCTCTTTCCGGTGCTTCTGTAATGATAAAGAATAATGAAGGCAAAATAAAGAAATACGCTGTCTCCAAGACTGACGGAAAATTTAATATGGCAGTTTCCTCGGTTGCCGGATGCCGTCTCGAAGTTTCCATGATTGGTTTCGCCAAACAGACTTTTTATCTCGACAGTGTTTCCTTTCCGATGACTATAAATATGGAACCGGGACATACTCTTCTCAAGGAGGTTACAATAAAAGCGGAACGAATCCGCGAGCAGGGAGATACGATTACATATAGTGTCGGAAGTTTCGCGCAGTCACAAGACCGCTCTATCGGTGATGTCCTGAAACGTATGCCGGGAATTGATGTGTCGAACTCAGGTAAAATTCAATATCAGGGGGAGGATATCAACAAATTCTATATTGAAGGTTCTGATCTCCTGGGAGGCAAATACGGTATAGCCACAAACGGCATAAGCCACGAGGATGTTGGTGCGGTAGAGGTAATGGAAAATCATCAGCCTATGCAAGTTCTGACGGGAATATCATTCTCTGATAAGGCTGCCATAAATCTGAAATTAAAAAATAAGGCAAAAGCAACCTGGACTTTCCACGGCAATGCCGGAGGAGGATATGCATGGCAACCGGAAGGAGCAATATGGGACGGCGAACTGTTCGCTATGGCAGTAATGCCTAATTTTCAAAGTATAACCACTTTAAAGACCAACAATATTGGTGATGACCTGTCGGTACAGGCAACAGATTTCTTTGCATCGCGCCGTGAAACCGGTCTTAGCCGATACGTCAGTGTGTCACTCCCCGGAGTACCTAACCTCAGCCGTAGACGAACTCTCTTCAACCGTTCAGCTCTTATTTCATCTAATGAGTTGTGGAAAATGGGACGTGGCGAATTGAAAGCGCAGATCGATTATTCATTCAATAGAGTTGCCGCAGAGGCAGCGAACCTCACCACTTATTTTCTTAATGACGGAAATCGAGTCATTACCGAGAACCGTAGTGGTATTGAACGTTCACACTCTTTGTCAGCTAAGGTAATATATGAACTGAATCAAAAGACAGCTTTTATCAACAACACATTGAAAACAAATATCGACTGGGATGATCTACGTCTTGGAATGACCGGCTCGTTACCTAACCGCCAGACCTCTTCCCTCCCCGATTATTATGCCGCCAACGATTTCAAACTCATCAAGCGCTTCAAGGGCAACCATCTTGTGACGTTTATCAGCAAAAACGAATGGGAATCATTACCCCAGACGCTTTCTGTAGCGATGAATGACGAATTTATGCATCAGCGCATCAAAGATCATGCTTTCTACACTAATGAGAGCGCTGCCTATGCGTTCTCCCTGAAGGGAGTGACAGTTAGTCTTGAGGGGGGCATCAAAGGATATCTTCGATCTATGAGGTCTGACTTGTCTGACCTCTCCGAATTATCTGACCTGACTGACATCTCATCTCATAACGTCATAACCACTAATTATTTAACAGTCTATGTCTCTCCAAAATTTGAGTATTGGGTGAAGCGCGTCAACTTCACTCTGAATGCTCCCGTCAGCTTCGCTCATTATAATTTTGATAAGGAAATTGCCAACCACAGCGAAGTCTATTTCTCTCCCTCTTTAAGCATGAACTGGAAACCAAACAACCGCTTCTCGATGAGTCTGCGTGGAGGCACCGGACGCTCTCCTATGGATCTGAGTCTTATTCAGCCCGGATATGTGATGACTGACTATCGTTCTTTCCGTAGAGGAGCTGACAGTTTCTACAACTCAACTTCGCAGAATGTATCAGCCAATTTTTCATATAAGCATACCAGACGCGGTCTGTTTGCAAGCGCCTTTGTGATGCAATCATGGAGAAACACTCCCTACACATTGGCACAGCAGCTTTTCGGTGATTACTTGGTCTATTCCTACGTGTCGGCAAAGAGCGGCGGAGAGTCATTCATAGTAAACGGGAACTTCGGGAAAACACTTGACTTCATGAGGGGAAGTGCCAATATAAGCGGGTCATTCAACAGGCATGAATCTCGCCTCATATCAGAAAACAGTTCGGTAAAGTCGGTAGGCACGACATGGGCAGCCGGCATAAAAATCAACGGCGCGCCTCTGCGCTGGTTCAGTTTCGACTACCGCTTCGAATGGGTTTCGAGTCGTCTTGCCATGAACGACACAAAAGCCTCTTGGCTCCGCAACATGGAGAATGAAATATTGATAAATATCATGCCCCATAAGAAATGGGAGTGGCACATAAGCGGTGAACACTACCGCAACGAACTTACAGCCGACAATTTCAAAAATATGTTCCTTCTTGACACAAAAGTGATATTTAAGTTCAGAAAGAGACTGGAATTATCCGCTGCGGTGAACAATATCTTTAATCAGCGCACATACAACTATACAACGTATAATCAACTTAATTCCTTTGAGAGTCAGCGCAGACTCAGAGGCAGAGAGTTTCTAATCTCAATATCCCTTAGAAAATGAAAAGACTGTTATCCTTTTTAGTAGTATTAGCTTCTTTTTATTCTGTATATCCTCAGAATAAACAAGCTGCACAGATTAAGGCAAAGTATCGTTTTACGTCTCTGAGCCGTCATGTGGATGGACATGATTTTGAAAAAACCGATGATATGATTCTTCTTGCTTCTCCTGTCGGGTCAAGATTTTTCAGTGCTAAAACGGAGCAGTATGATTCGTTGATGGCAACCCCCGGAGGTAAAAAGAAATATAATGAACTCCTCAGTTATGCTGCAAAACACGCTTTTGTAATAGAAAATGGAGGAATCACGTTTGACAGCAGCAAGGTTGACATACCTTCCAACGGAGTGCGTTTTCAGGTTACAAAGCCTGACGATGCAAAGGAATTGACTGTCATTGATTTTGTCGCTCAGGAATATTTCAAATATCAGGTTCCTCTTGATGAGCTAACCTGGACAATAGAAGATTCCACAAAAACAGTCCTCGGATATAAATGCCAGATGGCAACTGCCGACTATCACGGCAGAAAATGGACTGCATGGTTTGCCCCGGATATCCCTGTGTCATCCGGTCCCTGGCAACTGATGGGACTTCCCGGCTTGATAATGGATGCCCAAAGCGAGGGTGGAGAATACAAATTTGAAATCATAGGATTGGAACAGACTAATCAGCCGATTAAACCGCGTCCGGGATCTTACGATTATACAAAGACAACTCGCAAAAATTTCAGAAGACTTCAGCGTGAAATTCACAAAAATCCCGGTAAAGCCTTTCCGGATGGCAGTGTCAGAATCATAAATAGTGAAGAAAGTATGAAAGCAAGGATGGCTCACGATCTCATTGAAACAGATTATGAATAAAATACTCACAGTAATGACTTTATTGTGCTCAGTGGTGATTATCTCCCCGGCACAGACGGCTGATATTAAGGTAAGCTATCTCTACCAACATCCTGAACAAACCATGCGGTCTGCAGACGCTGATGTTTCCAATCAATATATACTGCTTTCTAATGGCACATTATCTAAATTCTATTCTCCTAAAACAGAATATATTGATTCAATCGAATCTACACCCGAGGGATTTGAAAGTTTCAATACGTTTAAGAGGATATGTTATGAGAAAAAACAATCTCACCTCATTCCGCGTGTCGACGGGTCTTTCTATATTACTAAAGAATTCCGCAAAAAAAGGATTCGCACTTATGATGTCGCGAGTGGTACGCGGTTCAAATGGGACGAACCGTTGACTGAAGTAAAATGGGATATTGCAGACTCAACAAAAAATATCCTGGGCTATGAATGTGTCATGGCACACACAGATTTCCATGGTCGGAAATGGACTGTCTGGTTTGCTCCGGAAATTCCCGTATGTGATGGTCCGTGGAAACTTCACGGACTTCCCGGACTCATACTTGAAGCAGTTTGTGATGGCAGTCAGTATCTATTCAAGGCTGACGGCATAGAATATACAGACAAGGCATATTATGAAGTATATAGCGAGAAAAACTGGGAACCCATCTCAGGGAAAGAATTCTGGTCTCTTCGACGAGTTTCTCTGGAGAATCCCTCCCGCAACTTACATTCCAACTCGAATGCAATAGTTTTCAAAGGTGCTACCTATCAGAAATACCTCCCTAAGGAAATAGTTGATTATATTGAAACAGATTATTAGTTTGTATGGCTATTCACAATAAAATACTGATTGAATCTACTGCCGACGGCTCTCCTACCCTTTATCTTCAGGAGATGGATGAACATTATCATTCCGTAAAGGGTGCCCTCTCGGAAAGTCTTCATGTGTATATCAATCTTGCATGGCAAAAGGCTGCCGGGCAGAAGTCGGAAATAAGAGTATTTGAAGTGGGATTCGGCACCGGACTCAACGCGGCGCTCACCGCTCAAAAAGCTTTAGAAAAAAGAGTGAAGACTTCCTACTATTCAGTAGAACTTTATCCCCTCCCTAAACATATCACAGATAGTCTTATTCCTCATCAGGATAATTCCCTTATTCCATTTTTCAGATTGGTCAACGATGCTGAGTGGGATAAGGATGTTATCATTAATCCTTATTTCTCCATACAAAAAATTAAGGGAGATTTATTCGATATAGACCTTCCGTCAAATCTGGACGCAGTCTATTTCGATGCTTTCGCTCCTGAAAAGCAACCGGAAATGTGGAAGGAGTCAATATTCCGCAAACTTTATGAAGCCATGAGTCCGGAAGGCGTCCTGTCGACATATTGTGCCAAAGGAAACATACGTCGCATGCTGCAAAATATAGGGTTCCTGACTGAACGTCTCCCCGGTCCTCCGAAAGGAAAACGGGAGGTGCTTAGAGCTATCAGGAAATAGACTGATATCAGGAAGCGTCCTTACGTGCCCGACTTATCGTAACAAGCCATACTCCTGAAAATATCAAGACTATAGCTAAGGCCTTCAGAGGAGTAAAATAATCGAGTCCGAGTAGAATGCCGGTGATGGTGGCGACAATCGGCTGCACATAGTTGTACATCCCCACTACTGTCGGACGTAGTCTCTTCTGTCCTATCATTATGCAGATATAGGCAAGGAACGTGCCGCATACCACCACGTATGCAATCCCACTCCATTCCATTCCCGTTATCATTGTCCATGACGCGGTTTGCAGCCAATGTATCGAGCCGGGCAGAGCAACAACAGTAGCTGAGAGGAACATCCATTTCATCAACGTCACGAGGCTGTATTTCCTGATAAAATTGCGATAGAGAGTCAGATAAAGCGCATAACTCAACTGGGCGCAAAGCACTATGAAATCGCCCAAGGCGGGATTTTCCCCGGTTGTAGTTATTCCGCTCCCAAGTATAAGGATAATTGCCCCGGCGGCTCCCAATACTATTCCCCCCGCTTTTTTAAGGGTGATGGGCTCGCGCAATATCAGCCATGCAAGAAACATGACCCACATCGGCATAGTCGTGGTAACGAGTGACGCCTCCCCCGGAGATGTAAGACTGACACCGAATATGAAACAGCCTTGATTGAGAAGAATGCCCAACATACCTGCTCCGAAAAGTCGGAACATGTCTTTTACCGGAACATCTTCTTTCGGCAGAAAGATTGAGGTTATCCAGAAGAGGACAGCCGCTCCTGCCACTCTGAAATCCACCATAATGGCAGGAAGCACCGTTCCTGCCGCAAATACCATCTTCGCCACCGGCGACATCAATCCCCACATTACATTTGCACCCAGCATAGCCAGATGTCCGCCTATCTTCCTCTCCATGTTTTGACGATTTTTTTAACTATTCATGAAGTCTCTCCCCGAAAAACTCCTCTCCCGGGGTGCAAAATTAATCATAAAATACGTGACTTTCGGTCAATTTTCCGGAGAATCCAATCAGGATATATTCTTAACCGAATCGAAAAAACTTGTTTTTCCGTTATTCCTATAATCAAATCAGCCATTCTCCTTAATTGAAAGAATGGCTGATTTGATTATTTTATAAAAACTTTTTTCAATCTGTTACCCTTACTGATAATATAGAATCCGGAGGGAATATTTTCCACGGGACACGTTAATTTTGTTCCATTCAGATTATAAATTTCAACAGATGTCAAGGAATCTATTTCAATAGTATTATCCTCAGCGGCATCATTAATACCGGTAATTTCAGAATCAGACAAAGTATCGGATATATTTAGAAATAATTTCCAGGGTGCGACTGCCATAAAAAGAGGTATTGTGCCGCTTCGCACATAGAGAGTTGCCTCATCATATACATTCTCATCGAATATATCCTCCGCACACTCTAACGATGCCGGACTTAATCCGCGATACTTAATATTTCTGATTGCCTGACAATTTTTGAAGGCTCCCTCCCTTATGACCTCAAGATTCAGAGGGAGTGTGATATTTTCAAGTTTCTCACAACTCATGAAAGCTTTCTCTCCTATATATCTGACATTATCAGGCATAATGACTGAACCAAGCTGCTTGCAACCTTCAAAAGCACGTCTGCCGATTGATACCAAAGAATCCGGAAGCACTACCGAAATCAACCCGCTGCATGCCTTGAATGTCTCAGCGCTGACGGAAGTCAAAGTCTCAGGAAGGATTATCGAAGTCAAGCCTCTGCATCCTTCAAATGCGGAGCCACCGATAGAAGTAACTGAAGAGGGAATATCTACCGAGGTCAAACCGGTGCAGTAATAGAATGCATCATTACCGATAGAAGTAACTGACGAGGGAATGTCTATTGAAACCAAACTTTTGCAGCCATAGAACATGTCTCTACCTATCGAGGATAATTTATCCGGAAGTTTAATTGAGCTCAAACCGAGACAACCATAGAATATGCCATCCTCAACTACAGAAAGAGAATTTGGCATTGTAATTTCGATCAGACTCTGGCACCCTTTAAATGCATACCTGCCGATAGAAGTAACGGAAGAGGGTATTTCTATCGAAATCAATCCTCGGCAGCCGTTAAATGCATCGCTCCCAATAGATGTTACGGAGTCAGGAATCACCAACTCCTTCACCTCCCTACCATCTATATAAAGAGTATGGGCATTTATCATAGGATTAGAGTATTCGTTGGCAAATTCCATTCTGCACATCTGAGCTACAGAAGCAAATTCAGCCTTTACCAGATGATCACATCCTAAGAAAGCATATTTCCCGATAGATGTTACCGTTGCCGGTATTTCGATAGATATGAGTTCGTTATGATTTCTTAACGCATCATCATCGATTGCGACTACCGTATAAGCAGTTTCATCGTAAACCACACTTGAAGGAATAATCAACGAACCGCTGACCGACTCGCTGCTCTTTCCCACTTTTACTGTTTTAGCTTCTTCATCAATTATGACATAAGGCAAAGTCTCACCTTCGTAACTATACCGAAACTCCTGAGCGGATACAGAAAAAAGGGTTAGCCAACTGATCAACGTAAGTAGAAGTCTTTTCATTTCGAATAATTTTATACAACATCTTTCTCCCTCGACTTGATTGCTTAAACATCATCAACTAACAGGGACATGCCGCAAAATTAATGAGAAAATAAACCGGGATTCCGGTCAATACGACCAAAAGCCCGGTTTACACGATAAATTGAAAGAAACATAATATTGCTTTTTTCCCATATCAACGCCCATGTATTCCTCCCGGTTCGTTGGAGAGGAATATAATGTTTTTTCGCACCCTTCCTTCGGCTCGCGCTGTGTCGAGAACATCATTTTGAACCATGATGGTGTCTATATATTGAAATATAATTAGTAGAAAAATAGAGCAGACATCAGATTTTCATCCGCCATCTGCTCTATTTTTTAACTGCCCCATCCAGGAAGCTTATACATGATCAAGTGCCTGGGAAAGATCAGCGATGATATCGTCAACGTGCTCTGTGCCTATGCTGAGACGTATTGTAGAAGGAGTTATATGCTGACGTTCCAGTTCCTCCGGCTCAAGTTGAGAATGAGTGGTAGTGTAGGGATGTATCACGAGAGATTTCACGTCTGCGACATTAGCAAGGAGCGAGAAGATCTTCAGGGCATCTATAAATTTCCAGGCATCTTTCTCATCCCCTTTGATTTCGAAGGTGAAGATTGAGCCTGCCCCATTGGGATACAACTCTTTATAGAGGGCATGATCCTTGTGTTCGGGGAGCGAAGGATGATTCACCTTAGACACTTTCGGATGGTTTGCAAGAAATTCCACCACTTTAAGTGCATTCTCCACGTGACGTTCCACACGCAGGGAAAGAGTCTCAACACCCTGAAGTATGATAAAGGCATTGAACGGGGAGATAGCTGCCCCTGTGTCGCGGAGTACTACGGCACGGATTCGGGTAACGAATGCTGCTGCTCCTGCAACATCTGCAAATACGGCGCCATGATAGCTCGGGTCAGGTTTTGCAAGAGTCGGGAACTTATCAGGATATTTAGCCCACGGGAATGTTCCGCCGTCAACTATTATGCCACCCAGAGATGTACCGTGACCGCCAAGGAACTTGGTGGCAGAGTGAACCACAACGTCTGCGCCCTGTTCAATGGGGCGCGCAAGGAACGGTGTGCCGAATGTATTGTCAACAATCAGAGGAATATTATGCTTATGGGCTATATCCGCAAGTTTACGAAGATCGGTCACGTCACAATTAGGATTTCCGAATGTCTCCACAAAAAGGAGTTTCGTATTAGGACGTATCGCCTTTTCAACAGCCTCAAAGTCGCTTACATCGACAAACGTACTTTCTACGCCCTGAGTTGAAAGTGTATGGCTGATAAGGTTGGTGGAACCTCCATATAAATTGTCGGCAGCTACTATATGGTCGCCAATTTGAGCGATATTTTGCAGAGCATACGTGATTGCGGCTGCTCCGCTTGCCACTGCAAGACCTGCCACACCCCCTTCAAGAGCTGTAACACGCTCTTCAAGCACTCCCTGTGTGGAGTTAGTGAGTCGTCCGTAAATATTACCCGGGTCACGCAAAGCAAATCTGTCGGCTGCATGCTGTGAATTGCGGAAAACGTATGATGTCGTCTGATATATAGGCACTGCGCGTGCGTCTGTTGCCGGATCGGGTTGTTCCTGACCTACGTGAAGTTGAAGTGTCTCGAAGTGAAGTTTGTTATCTGCCATAATAATGAATCTTTAATTATCTTTCTTAAAAGTCGTCATAAGGACTCTGTCATTACTGTACTCTCAGTTTCCTTACAACTACTGATTTCTTTTTGATTTACGTCTGCAAAGTTACCTTATGCAAAAATATTATCCAATTAAATTCTGAATTATAGAAAATATAACTAATTTTGCACTATTATATAGAATATATTATTTAAATCCAATTGTTGTTTCAATAATTTACAGAATATTATTCCGGCATATCAGAAAGAACTGAAAATTATCATGAACGAGAAACTTGATAAGACCGATCTGGCAATACTGGCAGAATTACAGAAAAACGGCAGACTTACAAATAAGGAACTGGCATCGGCCATACATTTATCGCCTACCCCTACTTTTGAACGTGTCAAACGTCTGGAGAGGGAAGGATACATACGCAAATATGTAGCAATCCTGGATGCAGATAAACTCGACTGCGGATTTGTGGCGTTCTGTTATCTTAAGATGAAGCAGCACACTTTCGAGAATGCCACTCAAATAATGGAAGCAGTGAAGAAAATACCTGAAATTGTGGAATGCTATAATATATCGGGAGATTACGATTTCCTTCTAAAAATATACACGCATGATATGAAGAGCTATCAGAAATTCCTGCTCCGTATCCTCGGCGAGATAGACTGTATAGGCTCACTGAACAGTTCTTTCGTGCTCGGCGAAATAAAGAATGACAATCTCCTCCCATTCTGAAAAATCTACACACGGGTGTGGATTACCCGGGTGCAGACTAAATATCATCTGAAAAGAGGCAACCTATTGTACGAACAAAAATAAACAATTAATTTTGCAATTGCAGACCGCCTCGCAGAAGCCCCGGTCAAGGGTAAAGCGGGAGGGTCAGCAGACATTTGGAAAGCGTTTATCGACGCTCTTTCTTGACTATCTGAAACCTGGAAAATTTCAATCACTGTCAAGGATGTAGCAAACGGTAGATGCCTACGGATATGTTTTTTCCACTTATGACAGACGCATGAGCGTTGGCTATAGGTGTATCTATACATATTCTGCGTGAGGCTTCTGCAAGTTTGCTCGTTCAACAGTGATGGGCAATTCCAGGGCCTCAGATAGTGGGACGAGCAACAGTATGGCTCTCACGCTTTCTTTTTTACTCAGATACCGTTGGGAGAGTCCGGTAAAGATAATAATTAATGTTATGCTTAATTTCTTTTTTGAAAAGCTTGCCTCACGTCTTAAAAGTGAAAACGATCTTTCGGATATCACATGGGCGATGGCTCATACTTCCTCGAAATTCACGACGGCTTTTATTCAGTTCTTTTTTAAAGATATAATTCCTGTTGAGAAAAGCAGTTCAATTTTTATTGAAAGAGAATGGTCAAAAGATAATTCACGTCCTGATTTCTATTTTACTTATGAGGATAACCACTTCTTAATTGAGAATAAAATCTACGATCGTGAACAGCATTTCGAAGAATATGTAAAAGTATTCGACATTCCTAATAACCATTTAGGTTACATCACAAACTATCCTCTGAAAATGGAGGGATTTACTGTGCATACATGGCGAGAATTTTACAATTATATTTCTAAACTTATACCGGATGATGAATCAGATTTATGGAATGCCTATTTGTCGTATCTAAAAAAATGCTGTAATCTCAACATATCTACTACACCTATGAAACTAAAGGAAACCTATTCTCTCTTCACCCTATACCATTCCATTGAGGATATAGTGTCTTTCAGTAATGAATATTTCCAAACTGTTGTTGCCGATAATGCATTCAACAAGGGTTGGTTCAGTAATCGTGCCGGTGGAAATTTCAAAGGAGGACCCACAGATGGAATCATGGGAAAATATTTCCACGTATCCTTTAAGGACTCATCTATTGAAGAGACCTACGGTTGGTTTGGTGTTTATTTCAATTTTGAAGAACCGGTAATTTGTATCGCTTTCTTCAACTTTGAAGGCTGTGGTTGGCCCGTATATAAGAGACTCTTCCCGCTATATATAAATCAGAAAATGCCGGAAGGAAACTTATGTTCTGATCCATATCTTGAAGAACAGGATGACAGCAGGAGTACGGTAGATGCCTTTTTCTTTGATTTCCTTCCGCCTGAAGATTTTGAGAATACCACTCTTGAAGAACAGAAAGAAGTCCTAAGGAAATTCTTCTCTGAAGTAATGACAAAGATAGCTCTCTCAGAACCACTTGAGGATGAGAATACCCTTACGACAGCACCTGCAGATTCCAGCATCTCCGGTGAGGAAGAAAGTATGGAAAACTATTAACTTAAAGAGGACAGGGATATAAGTAATATATAAGTGTCTCCGATCCATAAAAGACTTGATATAGCTTATCGGTCATTCCAAACTATTCCAATCTAACAAAGATTGGAATAGTTTGGAATGACTTATAATTTATGATTTGACTAATCCACTCCTTTTAAAATGGTACAGGCGATTCAAAACTGTAGTGACACCCGTCGATAGGAAAGGTAAACTCTATTTTGTGGGCATGCAGACACAGACGCTTCGTTTCTTTTACCCTCTGCTTACCATACAGACGGTCGCCCGCGATTGGAAGTCCGAGACCTTCAATAGATGCTGCATGAACTCGCAACTGATGCGTGCGTCCCGTGAGTGGATGAAAAATTATACGGCTATGCCCTCCGGACGACTCTATAAATTCGTAATCAGTGACAGCCTCTTTACCCTCATCAAAGTCTACACGTTGGCGCGGACGGTCAAGCCAGTCGGGAGAGAGTGGAAGAACTATGCGTCCCTTTGCCGGAATATCTTCTGCCGCATAATCTCCTTCCAGGTCGGCAACATAGGTCTTTTTAACTCTACGTGTAGCAAAAAGCGACTGCATAACCCGAAACGGCTCTTCACCGAACGTAGCGATAATAAGTCCGGATGTGTCCTGATCAAGACGATGGGCAACCTTAACATTCCTGTCATGACCATATTTCTCAACGAGCCATTGTTGCAGGGATAGTTTTTCACCCTTTCCAGGCACAGAAAGCATACCTGAAGGTTTGTCAACGACACAAAACCATTCATTCTCATATATTATCTCCGGAGAAAAATTCTCCTCTGAGTAATGGTCATCCTCAAGAGGTGGGTTGATGGAAAGACCCTGAAGCATCCAGCGAAGAATCGGCAGGCATCTTCCGCGGCATGCCGGATAATGATTGCCATGTATGCGTATGGTGCCGGATTTTGGTTTCCCATACCAGTATTCAGCTATCGCAACAGGAATCAGATTCTGAAGATAGGCTGCCTGCAAAAGTTTAGGAGCACAACATTCACCGGCTCCTGATGGAGGCACTCGCAGTGGTGTCTCAGCAAATATCTCACTCAGATTCTTTCTTTCGCCATTAGCATTGAGGAGTGTGAAATTTGTAAACAACCATTTTTGTAATGCCTCCGAATCAGACCTGCGCTTTTCTTTCATGGCATCAAGAGATGCATGCGCTTTCCTTAAATTTTCGGCAAAAGGGGCGAGAGCTGAAGTAACTCTCTTTTTAAGCCGATGAAGTTCCGCTTTCTCAAACTGACTCTGACGTATCATGGCTGCGTTTTCCGCCTCGTCAACTCCACCCGAAGCCCTTTTGGCTGCTCTTTCTAATTTAGACAGTCTGCACTTTTCCCTATATGCCTCCACCTCTTCATCCAATCTCTTCTTGGCAGCCTCATATTCCTCCCTTGCTTTAGCCAATTCTGACTGTTCGAATGTGGCCATCTTCTTATTTTGACCGGAAATCTCCTTCTCTTTTGTTTTGAAATAACCGTCTGGCTGAAGATAATCGAACACCGGCTCCACAAATCCGGGATAATGGAATCCTGCCTCTCCTAACTGCCCGGAAAAAGCGTAGAGAGTATGGCGCTCTCCTGCAGAATCGATTGCAATGAGTACGCCAAGCATACATCCCTCTTCAAGCTGACGGCAGAAATTAATATCATTAGGCTGGAGACTCCCTTTGAGAGTCTTCAGCCTAATGATAAGTTTGCGGAATGCCTCATCACACTCGGCATCCGGAATATAGTCGAAAGGATTATTCATTGTCAGAATTCCCCTACAATTCTCCTTTCGTTGAAATACCGGCTGATTTAAGAAATGCACTGCATTGCTCGCAGAAACCTGTGGTCTGAGGTAGTTTCATCCTATGCTGTGCATCTACCATATAGCATTTTTGATCCGGACAATGAGGCAGACCGTAGGAATGTCCGAGCTCATGAAGGGTCAGTTTTATGAAATTTTCATCTTTCTGTTGCGTGCCGCTTTTCGGAATAACAGTAGATGCCACACAAAGACCGGATTTAAGATAACTTATACCCATTATCCCGAAAGTAGGACTTAGTTCATTACTTGTACATATTATCTTATTTGTCAATCCAAGAACCACGTTACCATCCTGAAGTTTTCTCAAATCATCCAACAGACCCGTTCCGCGATAGCGGTTTCTCTCCTTAATGAATGCCTCTTCAGGAAGGGGGAGACGAGTCTTCATAAGCTCAACATCAGGGAAATATTTTTTCAATTCCTTACAGAGCTTCTTTGCTTTACCTACCGGGAAATCCTCATAAAGATAAACACACAGTTTCTTACTTTCGGTTGCCTTGGAGCCGCTACCCTCTTGTGATGTATTTCCACACCCAATATATACTGCCAAACTGAAAAGCAGGAGCAACCATGCTCCTACTCTTCTATATCCTCTTTTTATTCCTCTCATTTCATCACACTATCTACAACCACAACTGGTTCTTCAGTCACTGCCATTTCGGATTCTTCTATCAGACAGCAAGGACACATATACTCATCAATTGAATCCGTATCAGAAGATGACGCATTACCTTTACCACTACCGGTACATCCAACGGCAGATATAAGCATACAACCTATTACCACCGAAAATAAAAACATTTTCTTCATAGATATAACTTATTAATTATAAACTAAATACTAATTTAATACTTCCTATCCTCAATTCTTTTCAGGAGAAGTACATCTTATAATACCATAGCCTATAAAAAGGTAAACAGTTTTCTATATTCTTCCAATCTCTTTTTAAGAAACACGATTTACGTTACGCTCTACGAAGACAAAATTACTAAAATTTTTATAATGGCACATGAATCTTGAGCTTGTAAAACCGGAAATAAATTCAATAATGTACCATTAATTATAAATTATCCAACAGTTCCGAGCCTGTCATTACCTCCATCTTGGAGAAAGCGAAAAGTTTCTTACCGAGATCCTTCAAAGAGGCTCCGATATGATACACCTCCTCATCTATTAT
>JAIDPA010000187.1 GCA_029062985.1 Muribaculaceae bacterium | reverse complement strand
TTATATTCGATAATTGAGATATAATAAGATGTTGCGCGAAGTTGGTATCCTGATATTCATCAACTAAAATGTATTTAAAGAATTCTTGGTAATGCCTGCCAATATCCGGATAATCTCTCAAGAGAAAATTCATATATAAAAGAATATCGTCAAAATCCATCGCATTAGCCACTTTACACCTATCACAATAAGCTTTAAATATACTCCCTGTCAGTGGTCTTTTTGCTCTTTTATCATTTTCATAATTATCTCTGTCAGCAATATATTGCTCCGGAGTTATCATCGCATTTTTTGCGTTTGATATAACTGTAATCAATGTTGATGGTTTATAGATCTTCTCATCTAATTCCATACTCTTGATAATAGTCTTAATCAGAGATTTTGTATCCGATGTGTCATAGATGGTAAAGCCCGGTTTGAAACCCAATACATCTGCGTGTCGTCTTAATATCCTTAAAAATATAGAATGGAATGTTCCCATCCAAATTTTTGAGGATACCTTTTCCCCAACGATCGATGTAATTCGTTCTTTCATTTCTCTGGCAGCCTTATTTGTAAAAGTCAATGCCAGGATTCTATAAGGTTCATAACCGTTCCTTAATAAATCTACAATTTTATACGTTAAAACACGTGTCTTTCCAGAACCGGCACCTGCTATGACCAACTGTGGTCCATCTTTATATATCACTGCCTCACGTTGCTGAGGATTTAAAGAGTCAAGATAATTATATTCCATTCTTAAGATTTTATATAAACTTCATTAGTTTATAATCCGGCAATTCCGGGAGAAAATGATAGGTATTGGCAGAATAATCAATTTTACAGCAAAAATGTTTTATTCCATTAGATACAGCTAAAAAGGGTGCTTTAAGAACCATATTATAACGTACAATCTGATCGAATACTACTTGCGTTATATCTATATTAGGTGCTTTATATTCGATAATCATTAAAGGGTGTCCATTAGGTCTAAAAACAACTGTATCACACCTCTTTTTCGTACCATTCAAGTCAATCCCAATCTCATTTACCATTAAAGATGAAGGATATCCACGATAATTAATCATCCAGAAAGTGAAAGATTGTCTGACATACTCTTCAGGTGTCAGAATGACATATTTTCTTCTCAAATTGTCCCAAACCTTCTTTCTTCCACATTCATCTATTATTATATTTAGTTGTGTCTTAGGAAGCGAAAGAGAAGTATACATTTCAAAATCAAATAAATCTCTTTTCAAAATAATTAAATTAGATAAATTATAATATAAATCTGGTATGGTTTACCCATACCAGACGTAATTTATTGTTGTGAGATACTATCTAACGATCGTATTCTTCGATTCGTATGAATCATCGAAAATTGAGTTAAGCAGATCTGCAAGCCTTAATCCACCTCTTAAAAATTGTTGCTCGATTACAGGTGTCCATTCTGCAATATAATCATAACTTATTTTATAACCTTCCGGAGTTGTCTGATATACGTTTTTGCATATTTCGTAAGTTTCTTTTGCCCAACTTTCAGCATTACCTTTATCAAGTATTTTAGCCTCGTCATCTTTAGAAACTCTGTCGACTTGTTGCTGCCATTCCGTATAGCTCCATTTATGTGCAGATTCCGGTAATGAACTATCCCAGACGGAATGTAAATTATTATCCCTGCCAAAATACTTAACTGTCCATCTATTTCCTCCCAAATCAGATGCATGACCAAGATGCATAGGCTGATGAATATCCCCTAACAAATGAACAATTATCTTTAGGGCCAACTGTTTTTCAGCCTTCGTTGATGTTGTGTCAGTTAAGACTAACGTCTGTTCATTTATTGCTCTTACAATATCACCTGTCTCCAACAGTGGAGCCTCCTCAAAACTTTGATCACTATCAATATTTTTATAATGCCAAGTTTTCGAATAAGCGTACTCAGGAGTATGGGAAGCCTGATCAAGCCAATTAGCATAATAAACCATAGACCGTCCATCAAGAAGACTATCGATTTGTTCTCTCGTTGATTGGGTTAAATGGTTTTCAGCTATAAATGCAACTGTATCATGTCCCTTTTGTCCCCATGGATAGGCGGAAGTTGCTCCTAAAAAAAATATTGCTGATATAAAAAAGTTTTTCTGTCTCATTTTAAGTATTTATTTTAAGACAAAACTAATAAAAAAAAATGACTTATACAAACTTAACGAGTTATCAGAAATATTTTTATT
>JAIDPA010000186.1 GCA_029062985.1 Muribaculaceae bacterium | reverse complement strand
CAAAACCTATCCGGATTTTAAACGTATATTAACATTTAACAATACAAATCCTAGTCAATATTTTTTAGGACGGGACACATAATAAGTTACATAATATGTAGTGTAATATGGACAAACATATTTCACGGTCAGACGGCGTAAAATCGAATGGTCAAACAGACTCGGCGTGGACAAAGAAACGGTCAGACATTCAGAGAATTTTTTATCTTTGACGATCCACAAGGTATAAGTCGCTAATCCAAGTTGACCTATTCAATACCTATCATTTCATGCTATAGCCTAACAATTTGTTTATTAATGTCTCAAATTCATATTTATCGCAAATTTTGATAAATTGCGATAAATTACTATATTTGCATTCTAAATAAAATGATATGATTGAACAGCCGCCATTTATAACTCAAAATATAGATGCCACACTGGATAATGAAGAATTGACGAATCTTATTTCCTCAATCAATAGCCGCTATCTTTATTGGAGTGATGTCAAATATCGTATGCCTTCAAACATGACGGGCGTTGAATTATGGAGCAAGGTCAAATCTGTGAGAAATCTAACTGATGTCAAGATTTGGTCTCAAAACAATATTCATTTCTCTCTGACAAACACAATGCAGAGGCTATGTCATGAGTTTGATATGAATTTTGGCGGCTCATGGGGTGCTTCCAAGATATTTCCCGACGACAAGACGACACAGGAATTGTATCTTATCAGTTCTATAATGGAGGAGGCCATCGCCTCGAGCCAAATGGAGGGAGCAGTCACAACACGTGAGGCAGCAAAAGAGATGCTTCGTAAAAAAATCTCGCCAAGAGATAAGAGCCAACGTATGATTCTCAACAACTACAATACCATCAATTTTATTCGTGACCATGCAAACGAAAAGTTGACTCCGGCATTGGTAATGCAGATACATGGTATGATGACTGAAAATGCGCTTGATGTTCCTAATGCCACCGGTCGATTAAGGCGAGATGATGAAAATATTGTTGTAGGCAACGGCATAACAGGCGAAATAGTGCATACTCCACCATCTGCTGAGTGCCTTAATGAGTTCTTAGATCACTTATGTGCGTTTTTCAACGACGAGAATACCGAGATCTTCGTTCATCCTATAATCAGAGCAATAACAATACATTTCCTTGTCGGCTACTACCATCCCTTTGCTGATGGCAATGGCCGAACTGCAAGAGCTCTGTTTTATTGGTACATGATGAAATCAAACTACTGGCTTGTGCAGTATCTGTCTATCTCACGTATCATAAAAGGCTCGAAGAAATCTTATGAAAAGGCGTTTCTTTATTCTGAAGCCGACGGAAATGACATAGGATATTTCATACAATATAATCTGGATGTGCTACTTAAATCGTTTGATGCATTAAGCCGATATATCAAACGAAAGAACAACGAGAAAAAGAAAGCCAAGAAGCTTTTACATCTTGGCAACATTACAGAACGCCAGTCTCAAATCTTGAATATGTGTATCGAAAATCCCGATATCGTACTTGTTTCCACCGATATTGTCGGTAAATTCGGAGTAACTCCCAACACTGCAAAATCCGACTTGCGAAAACTGACAGAAAAGAGCTACCTGAGTGAAATCAGTTTAAACGGCAGGACAAAAGGCTATATCCGCTCTGAAAATTTCGACAAGCTGATAGGCAAAATTCATTAGAGCATTATCGCAATTTATCGTAATTTATCGCAAATTGCGATAAATCAAATATCAACTATATAATAAACAAATTTATAACTCATACCGCCTAAAAAGAAGTTATGAAGCAAGAAACTATGGATGAAGTAGGAATATTCCGGAGGATTTTTGTATTCGCATAATTTTAGCGAAATTAATGGCTCAATCATTAGGCTTATCATTGAAGGTAGCCAAACAAACTGCGCCTTTTGAGGCTATAAAACACCAATGGCCAAACAAATATTTTTTACTTGGCCATTGATTAGCAGTCACTTTTACGACATAATCACTTTAATATTCCTCTTCGTTGAAGAACGCTACCGCATTTGATAATCAATTATTTAACAGTCTATATATTACATTTAACGCAACAAACCAGACTATTTATAACTATCTGAGGAGATACAATAACATTGGGCCAAACAAATTATCCGACTAAATTACACGTTTGGTAGTTCATCGTAAGAATTTAATACATGAAAGGGAATAAAGGCTATTTTAGGTTGAAAATTACAGAAAATCTAATTTAAGAGCCTGTTCTCAATTTTGAATTCATATTTTCCGTGAGAATACTACAGAATCTATTGTAGGATTTAAATTTAATACTTATCTTTGTTTCGCGTCCCAAAAATGAAATATTTTTAAGTTTGGGACACCGCATGACATGAAACTAATAAGCAGACCACACTACCTCAATCAGTTATCGGGAGTAATGAACACTCCCGACATAAAGATAGTGACCGGTATCAGACGCTCGGGAAAATCAAAGCTTTTGAGTGCCTTTGCCCGTTATATCCGTAACATTGATTCGACAGCAAATGTTATTGAAATTGATCTTACCAAGCTACGTTTTGAAAAGTTAAAAGAATACCATGCTCTTAATGAGTATGTAGAAAAGCAATATAAAGATAGAGTAAACAACTATCTTATGATTGATGAGGTGCAGCTGTGTGAGGGTTTTGAACTTACAATAAACAGCCTGCATTCAGAAGAAAGGTATGACATATACCTTACAGGCTCCAATGCTTTTCTCTTGAGCAGTGATCTTGCCACTCTGTTTACAGGTCGCTATATCGAGATACATGTTTTTCCGTTCAGTTTCAGTGAATACTGCACATATTTTGAGATAGCAGATAGCAATATGCAAGAAGCTTTCACTGATTATATTCAGGTAGGCGGTTTGTCAGGGGCATATCCTTATTCAAGGACAGCAGATATGGATAAATATATACGAGATGTTTATGAAACAATACTTATCCGTGACCTTGTAGAGAAATACAAGCTTGGCAATCCAATGATGATGAAGCGTATGAGCCATTACTTAATGGACAATATCGGCAATATATCCTCTTCACGAAATATAAGCGGGAGTTTTATAGCCGATGGGGTGGAAACCAATCATAAGATTGTCGGCAGATATATAGATTATCTGTGTAATGCTTTTGTGTTTTACGAAGCTAAACGTTATGATGTAAAAGGGAAAAACTATCTGCAATCATTGAGCAAATACTATCTTGCGGACACCGGGATACGTTTTGCACAACTTGGTAAACGGAACATGGACTGGGGGCGTATGCTTGAAAACATAGTGTTCATTGAATTGCTACGGCGTGGATATGAGGTATATGTAGGCAAACTGTACCAGAAGGAGATAGATTTCGTTGCAATGAAAGGTGGGGATAAAATCTACATTCAGGTAAGTGATGATATTTCAGTAGAAACGACTTTCAAACGTGAGGTGGAACCGTTGTTGCAGATACGTGATGCCTATCCCAAACTACTACTTGCACGAACTAGAAACGAAGAAACTGATTACGAAGGGATAAGAATAGTGGATATTCCCCGCTGGTTATTAAGTGTGCAATAACGCACAGTTAAAATGGGAAAACAAGTGTAAAGAAGTAATCCATTTTGCCAGCTATAAGAACTCACAAGGGAAATAATGTATGAGGTTTATGGAAGCCGCCTTACTCGGTTTTCCTCCGGAACATTCCTCCTCTATATGAAACAGGAATATTCCGGAGGATTTTTGTATTCGCATAATTTTAGCGAAATTAATGGCTCAATCATTAGGCTTATCATTGAAGGTAGCCAAACAAACTGCGCCTTTTGAGGCTATAAAACACCAATGGCCAAACAAATATTTTTTTACTTGGCCATTGATTATTAATCGTTTATGCGAAATAATCGCTTTAATATTCTTCTTCGTTGAAGAAGAAGTCGTCTTTGGAGGGATAGTCGGGCCAGATTTCCTCGATGCTTTCGTATGTCTCGCCTTCGTCTTCCATCTCCTGAAGGTTCTCTATCACTTCAAGTGGTGCGCCGCTACGCATTGCGTAGTCGATAAGCTCGTCTTTTGTTGCGGGCCAGGGTGCGTCTTCAAGTTTTGACGCGAGTTCAAGTGTCCAGTACATATAATTTAGTTTTTTAGATTAAATATTTAATTTCAGTTAAGGCTTCCGTTATGTTCCTTCAATCGTTTTACCGATTTTTGCCCTACTACCCTATCCTCCGGCTGATTCCGCCTGTCATCCCTGCCTCCATGTGATTTCCTCCACTCCCTCTTTGTGATTGAAGTAGCGGGCAAGAATGAAAAGATAATCAGAAAGGCGATTTATATAAGAGAGTAACAGAGGATCGACATACTCCTCCGAAGCTAACGCTATTATGCGACGTTCGGCACGGCGGCATACGGCGCGCGCCACATGTGTGCGTGCAGCCAGCATACATCCTCCGGGAAGGACAAATGCCTTTATTTTGGGAGTGGAAGAATCGAGTTCATCAATCCAGCCTTCAAGCTGCGAAATATGATTCTCACACAACACCCATACCGGAGGACACTCTCCTTCCTTAACCTCACAAGCGAGATACCCTCCGACATTAAACAGCATATTCTGCACCTCAAGCAGCTGCCGCCTGATATTCTCAGGGCAAACGGGGTCAGAAAGCACACAGCCCAGAAAAGAAGAAAACTCATCAAGAGTGCCATACGCCTCAAGGCGTGTACAATCTTTAGGAGCGCGGGCACCTCCAACAAGGGATGTTGTCCCGGAATCACCTGTACGAGTATATAGAGCGCTTTTCATCATAAATGGTATTGTCGGTTGCGATTTTCTTTTTTTTAACGCTTGTGGAAGTATATTGTTGCAACGAAAGGGTAATATTTTTATATCCCCATTGCTACAAAAAGGAAAAAAGCGTTATATTTGCAAATTGAAACCAGCACATTAACATGTCCGATAATAAGCCATATATAGTATCTGCACGTAAATACCGTCCTGCCACATTCAAGACCGTGGTGGGTCAACGAGCTCTCACTGCCACCCTGAAAAACGCAATCGACACTAAACGTCTTGCCCAGGCATACTTGTTCTGTGGACCGAGAGGTGTAGGCAAAACTTCCTGTGCCCGCATCTTTGCAAAGACCATCAACTGTCTCACTCCTACCCCTGACGGAGAGGCTTGTGGCGTATGCGAATCATGCAGGGCTATCGAACTTGGCAATTCCTTCAATCTCGTAGAGCTTGATGCAGCCTCCAACAATTCCGTTGACGACATCCGCTCAATTACCGAACAGGTCAATGTCCCTCCTCAAAACGGACGCTATCGTGTGTTCATAATCGATGAGGTCCACATGCTTTCAAATGCTGCTTTCAATGCATTTCTGAAAACTCTTGAGGAGCCCCCCAAGAATGTGGTTTTCATTCTTGCCACGACAGAGAAACATAAGGTCATTCCTACTATCCTGAGCCGATGTCAGATATATGACTTCAAGCGTATCACGGTCAACGACATGATTGATCATCTTGAGTATGTGGCAAAGGAAGAGGGTGTAACTGCCGAACGAGATGCTTTAGGAGTAATCGCCCTGAAAGCCGACGGAGCCATGCGTGACGCTTTGTCAATATTTGACCAGGTGGCAGCCTCCTCAAGAGGAAATGTCACATACCGGAATACGATTGACAATCTTAATGTGCTCGACCATGATTATTATTTCCGCCTTGTCGAGGCATTCCGCAACGGAGACGTGCCCGAATCCCTTCTTATTTACAAAGAAATAAGAGATAAAGGCTTCGACTCCCTATTCCTTGTCAACGGTCTTGCCGCTCACCTGCGAGATCTGATGGTGGCAGCTGATTCGCGTACACTTCCCCTTCTCGAGACATCTGAAGAAATAGCAGGGAAATACACCGAGCAAGCAAAAACATTACCTGCACAATGGTATTATGCGGCAATCAAACTTCTCAGTGACTGCGATTTGAATTACCGCACTGCCAGCAGCAAGCGTCTCTTAGTGGAGCTTACCTTTATACGCCTCTGTCAGCTTCTTAAACCTGCCACACCCCCTTTTGATTCTGCGGATCGCCAAATCCCTCTTGGCGATCCGACCGGATCCTCTTCTGCCCGGTCAGCTCCGGCTGCGGCAGCTTCTGGCGTATCAGCTACTCCCGCTTCCGGACAGACTCAGCCTCAGCGCCAATCTGTCCCCAGACAGAACTCTCAGCCCGTTCCTACTCAGTCTGCCCCACAGAATGCCGAACCAGCTCCAGCGAAGCCAACATCTCCGGCATCTGTAACGCCACCCCCTGCCAAGACCTCTCCCCGCCAGCCACGTGCTACGGGACGCCCCTCCTCATTCCGTCTTAAAGAAGCCTCCAACACTACTGTTCGGGCAGAGAATACGCTCCAGCAGCGCACCACACCGATTGACCATTCCAGATTCATGGCAGCCTGGAACGAGTTTATCGTGCGCAACCCCTCCCTGCATATCCTTGTGAATACAATGCGGGCAGCGCAACCGCAACAGACAGCCCCCAATGCCTATACCATTATAGTGGATCATCCTGCCCAGCTTCAGGCATTCGAGCTCTCTATGCCACGCCTTATAGAATATCTGCGTGACTATCTTGCGAATGATTTGCTGACACTTAAAGTGGAGGTCACGGAAGCGCCGGTGGATGCCAGACAGCTTCCTCCGAGAGATTTTCTAAAACAAGTGGTTGAGACAAATCCGGCTATAGCTAAAGTGCTTCAGGAAATAAACGGAGAGCTTATTTAGAAGTTAAATTATGCTTATATATGTTAAATATAATTAATTTCACAATAAAAAGATTAAAAGGGAGTAAGGTAGTAGTGAATAAAGGGTAAATTTTTATTACCTTTGCAAAAGCATTCCGGAGGGGACATCAGTCTCCTCCGCGTTTTTTAACACGATTTTCCAAAAAGGGAAACAATCCAATAACCTTAAAAAGAAAGGAGAACAGAGATGATCGACAAGACCGCACTGACCGCTTTCATAGAAAAGCAGCTTGAGGGAACCGACCTCTATCTTGTAGAGCTGGCAGTAACATCCGGCAATGACATCAAGGTCGAAATCGATTCCGACACGAGTGTAGACATAGACCAGTGTGTCAAGCTCACGCGTGAGATAGAAGATGAATTTGACAGAGATGTAGAAGACTATGAGCTCGAAATAGGGTCATCCGGCATCACGTCTCCCTTCAAGGTTAAACGTCAATATGTCAAGAATATCGGCAACGATGTTGAAGTTCTGACAAAAGACGGGAAGAAACTCAAGGGAATGCTTAAAAGCGCCGACGACCAGGGCTTCACGATAGTGACAGAAGAGAAAGTGAAGCCTGAGGGAGCAAGGCGCCCCGTAGTGGAAAAAGTAGAGACTACGTTTCCCTACGGCGATGTAAAATACACCAAATACCTACTACAATTCTAAAGTCATGGCAAAAAAAGCAGAGACGGTCAATATGGTAGACCGGTTTGCAGAGTTCAAGGAGCTCAAGAATATCGACAAGACCACAATGATAAGTGTGCTCGAAGAATCTTTCCGGAATGTCCTCACGAAGATGTTCGGGTCAGATGAGAACTTCGATGTCATTATGAATCCTGACAAAGGCGACTGTGAGATTTATCAGAACCTCAAGGTCGTTGCCGACGGTGAGGTAAGCAATAAAGACATGGAAATCAGTCTTTCCGAAGCTCGTGAAATTGACCCTGAATGTGAAATCGGGGAAGAAGTGTCAAAGCAGATATTTTTTGAGAAATTCGGGCGCCGTGCTATCCTGACCCTACGCCAAACCTTACAGTCTAAAATTCTGGACCTTCAGAAAGAGGCAATTTCCTCAAAATTCAAGAATCTGGAGGGGGAAATCATCACCGGAGAAGTACATCAGGTATGGAAGCGTGAAGCTCTCCTTATAGATGAAGACCAGAATGAGCTGATTATGCCGAAAGACCAGCAGATACCGAGCGATTCCTTCCATAAGGGCGACACTGTGAGGGCAGTCGTTAAGCGTGTTGACAATAACAACAACAATCCCAAAGTTATTGTCTCCCGCACTGACGAACGCTTCCTGCGCCGTCTTTTCGAGCAGGAAGTGCCTGAGATTCATGACGGACTTATCACCATCCGCTCAGTAGCCAGAATCCCCGGCGAGCGTGCCAAGATAGCAGTAGAAAGCTATGATGACCGCATTGATCCGGTAGGAGCTTGTGTAGGTATCAAGGGGAGCCGCATACATGGCATCGTCAGAGAGCTGCGAAATGAAAACATTGACGTTATTTCCTATACCGCCAATCCGCAGCTGTTCATTCAGCGAGCATTAAGTCCGGCAAGCATCTCTTCGATCCGTCTCAACGAAGAAGAGAAAAAGGCGGAAGTATTCCTTCATCCTGAGGAAGTATCACTCGCCATAGGCAAGGGCGGACTCAATATCAAACTGGCAACAATGCTTACCGGATATACGATTGACGTCTACCGCGATATTGAAGAAGGAGAAGAGGATATCTATCTTGATGAATTCCGCGATGAAATCGACGGCTGGGTAATCGAACAGCTCAAAAATATAGGACTCGGAACAGCCAAGGCAGTGCTCAATGCCACTCCCGAGAAACTGGAGCAGGCAGATCTTGAGGATGATACGGTGCAACAGGTGCTCGACATCATCCGGGCAGAATTTGAAGACTGATGTCTCCTGCCTCTCTCCTTAACCAAATAAAAGAAAACAATCCTTTACCTTATATATGCGCACAAAAATCAGCAAAGTAGCAAAAGATCTCAATGTCGGAGTAGGTACAGTTGTCGACTTCCTCCGAAAACACAACATTGAAGTCGAGAATAATCCTAATGCCAGGGTTGACGACAGTGCTGTGTCACTACTGATGAGCGAATTCAGCAACGACAAAGCCGACAAACAGAAAGTGGACGGCAACATTCAGAAGCGAAAGGATGCCAAGAAAGAGAAAAACGAGCGCCGTCCCGAACAGCAGACAGAGACGGCACCGGCTCCCGGTTTAAAAGTGCTTGGGAAGATAGACCTTGATGCCGCTAAGCGTAACGGCAACAGAGGTCAGCGTCCGGCTGCGCAGCCCCAACAGAAACAGGCTGCCACACAAGCCCCACAAAAACCTGCCCCCGCTCCAAAGGCGGAGCAGACTACTGTGCAGAAAGAAAATGTGCAGAAAAAGGTAGTGAAACAGGATACTCCCCAGACTCCCGCACAGCCAAAAGCTGTAGCTCCGGAGAAAAAGAAACCGGCTCCCGAACCGGTTGAGCCGCCCAAAGAGGAAGTCTCGGCAGAAACGGAAGGGGGCGCCGGCAATGTTTTCCGTCTCAATGCTCCTGCTGCCCAGCCGGAGCTAAAGGTGTTGGGTAAAATCGACCTCTCTTCGCTCAATCAAAGCACCCGCCCAAAGAAAAGAGGGAAAGACGACCGACGTAAAGGAGATAAAAACCGTCAGGGCGGAAACGCTGCAAATGCGTCAGAAGCCACCTCCGACCGCAAGAAACGCAAACGCATTGGTAAGGAGAAAATAGACATTGAAAAGGCTGCCTCACAGCCCGGTTTCGGCTCTGAACGCAATAATAAAAAGAAAAATTCCGAAGGGAAACAAAACCAGGCAGGTCAACAAGGAGGCGGTCAGGGAAAACGCAATGACCGTAAGAACGACGGCAACCAGAAGAACCGTAAGAACGATCATAAGCAAAAGCAGGAGACCAGCCAGGAAGACGTTCAGAAACAAGTTAAGGAAACTCTGGCACGTCTCACAAACAAGGCTCCTAAAAAGGGTGTGAAATGGCGTAAGGAAAAGAAAGAAGCCATTCATAACCGTGAGCTTGAAAACCAGCGTCGGGAAGAAGCAGAAAGCAAGGTCATCCAGCTGACAGAGTTTGTGACAGCAAACGACTTGGCAAACCTTATGGAGGTGCCTGTCAACAATGTCATAGCGACATGTATGAATATCGGCGTGATGGTCTCAATCAATCAGCGTCTTGATGCAGAGACTATCAACATCGTGGCTGAAGAATTCGGTTTCACTACAGAATACGTGAGCGCTGACGTGACAGAAGCTATTGCTCCGGAAGAAGACAACGAAGAAGATCTCATTCCTCGTCCTCCAATTGTCACAGTCATGGGTCACGTTGACCATGGTAAGACCTCACTGCTTGACTACATCCGTAATGCCAATGTAATCGCCGGAGAAGCCGGAGGTATCACCCAGCATATAGGCGCCTACAACGTAAAACTGGCTGACGGGCGCCGCATCACCTTCCTTGACACTCCGGGTCACGAAGCATTTACGGCTATGCGTGCCCGCGGAGCTAAAGTTACGGACCTTGCCATCATCATTGTGGCAGCTGACGATGACGTCATGCCCCAGACCATTGAGGCAATCAACCATGCCTCAGCAGCCGGCGTGCCGATGGTGTTCGCTATCAACAAGATAGATAAGCCGACAGCAAATCCTGACAAAATCAAGGAACAGCTTGCCAATATGAACTACCTTGTCGAGGAATGGGGAGGTAAATATCAGAGCCAGGACATTTCGGCAAAGAAAGGTATCGGGGTTGATGAGCTTATGGAAAAAGTCTTGCTTGAAGCAGAGATGCTTGACCTTAAAGCTAATCCCGACCGTCTTGCCATTGGCTCCGTAATTGAGTCAAGTCTTGACAAAGGACGTGGGTATGTTGCTACTGTGCTTGTTCAGAACGGTACGCTTAAAGTGGGCGACGTTATTCTTGCCGGCACACATTATGGCAAGATAAAGGCAATGTTCAATGAGCGCAATCAGCGCATAACAGAAGCCGGGCCCTCCACACCGGTTCTTATTCTGGGCATGAATGGAGCGCCGACAGCAGGCGACACCTTCAACGTCCTTGAGACAGAACAGGAGGCGCGCGAGATAGCCGCCAAGCGCGAGCAGCTTCAGCGTGAGCTCGGACTCCGCACCAAGAAACGTCCCGGTCTTGAAGAGCTCGGACGCCGTCGTGCCCTCAACGACTTCCACGAGCTTAACCTCGTTGTCAAAGGTGACGTTGACGGTTCTGTGGAAGCACTTTCCGACTCTCTCATCAAGCTCTCTACTCCGGAGATACAGGTCAACGTGCTTCATAAGGGTGTAGGTGCCATCTCCGAAAGCGATGTGACTCTGGCAGCAGCATCAGATGCCATCATCATCGGCTTCCAGGTGCGTCCTTCCGGAGCAGCGCGTAAAGAAGCAGAGAAAGAAGGTGTTGAAATCCGTCTTTATTCTGTCATTTACAAAGCCATTGAAGAAGTCAAAGACGCCATGGAAGGTCTTCTTTCGCCGGAAATCAAGGAAGAAATCACCGGTACGGCAGAAGTGCTTCAGACATATCACATTTCCAAGGTCGGAACAATTGCAGGAGCTATCGTGCGTGATGGCAAAATCAAACGCACGAGCAAAGTGCGTGTCATCCGCGACGGTATCGTTATTTACACCGGCGAGCTTGGATCGCTCAAACGATTCAAGGATGACGCCAAGGAAGTCGTGTCAGGCTATGACTGCGGTCTTTCCGTGCAAGGCTATAACGACATTCGCGAAGGCGATATGATCGAAGCATACGAAGAAGTTGAAGTGAAGAAATCTCTCTGATGTCTTTCGTGATAGTAAATATCGGGAGCAATCTCGGCGACCGTCGTCTCAATCTGAGCCGTGCGGTGCGTGCGCTTGAGGAAAGATTCGGATATTTTGAACTTAGTCATGCGGTGGAGTCAGCCCCATGGGGGTTTGATTCCACCCATTCTTTTCTGAACATTGCGATGGCTTTCCATTCAGATGACGAGCCATATCAGATTCTCAAGGCTGTACGGGAAATTGAGAATTCAATTTCTCCAGCCTCCCACCGCACACCCGAAGGAGGATATGCCGACAGAGTGATAGATATTGACATAGTGGCAATCGATAATGAGGTTATCAATACTCCGGAGCTGACAGTTCCTCATCCCCGGCTTTCAGAGCGTAGTTTCTTTCTGGAGCCCCTGAATGAGATAGCACCCGGATGGATACATCCCCTTACAGGGAAATCACCCCTGCAAATGCTGATAGAACTTCAGGAAGGGCAAAAAACACAATCGACATGAAAGAACTTCTTATCACAGGCAATTCCAAAATATTGCTGATGAATGACAACGGGAAGCTCCGGCTTCCGACATCTGAAGAGATTGCTCTTTCTCCGGATATCGAAACTTTTGATTTCCAAAATTATGTGGCAGCAAATCTTTCCGAAGTCACTGACTTGCCGGAGGGAAGTATCGTCTACGGGCTTAGGGAATCATGGGAGATACTCCCTCCCGAAAAATATACTGCTGCAACTAAAGGAGCCGAACTTGTCAACTGGAGTGAAAGCGAGAAATTCTGCAGCCGGGATGGAGAAAAGCTTCAGCGTGCTTCTCAGATAAGCAAATGCTGTCCGCGTTGCGGGAGAGAATATTTTCCCCGTCTGAATCCGGCTATTGTCGTTCTCGTGCTGAAAGGGAGTGAGGCATTACTTGTCCATGCCCACACTTTAAAAAATCCTGACGTGCTCACTTTAGTGGCAGGATATGTGGAGACAGGTGAAAGTCTTGAGGAGTGTGTCAGAAGAGAAATAAAAGAAGAGACCAATCTTGACGTCAGCGACGTGAAATATTTCGGGAGCCAGGCATGGCCCTTCCCCTTCCAGCTCATGATGGGATTCACTGCCCGTTATTCAGGAGGAGAATTAAAGTTTGCTGACGGAGAAATTACGGCAGGCGGATTTTTTTGTCCTGATGCTATGCCGGTGCTGCCGACTATGCCCTCTCTTTCACGTGTCATAATAGAGGAATGGCGAGCAGGAAAGTTTAATTCCAATTCTTAATATTTTCATAAAATATGCCAGCCCCTCACCGCGTTTACACTATAACCCGTAAACTTTCCCATCTCCCGGGAGGCATTTTTTCTGTTGTGTCGCTGCTAATCATATTATGGCTGACGCTCAGTCCTGATCCTCTGGGAGACAACTCTCCCAGACTGTTTCCGGGAGCAGATAAAGTGGCTCATGCACTGATGTTTGGTTTTCTGACCGCCATGATCCTTCTTGACCGAACACGAAAAAGAGACTGGCTTCCAGTGTCGATTCCTCCTGTAATGTTTGCCGTGGCAGTTTCAACGGCTATCGGATGCCTTATTGAAGTTTTACAATTGAAGATGGCACTCGGCAGAGGATTTGAATACTCCGACATGATAGCCGATTTTGCAGGCGCATTGCTTACCGGCAACGGCTGGCTATTGCTGATGAACCCCTTTCTGAGAGACCTACATAAAGACAATTAATGACTCCACAATCATAAACACTACATCCTGATGAACGATTCTGACAAAGATCCACGCCCGGAAGAGCTCACCGCAAATGCAGAAGAGCCGACCCTGCCATCAAACGATGAAACATCTTCGAAAGCAGAGACCGTTTCTTCGGAGAATGATCAATCTCCTATGCCACCCAAGGACGGAAAAAAGACCAGGAGACATCTTATCCGTCCCAAATGGCTGCGCATAACTCTAAAATCAATCATGTGGCTGGTGATCGTAGTGCTTATGATTCCCGTGTTGCTTTACGTTCCTCCGGTGCAGACGTTTGTAAAGAACATTGCCTGCAATATCGTAAAAAAATCTACCGGCATGGATATAAGCATCGACAGCTTTCGTCTTAAATGGCCTCTCGATGTCTCTCTAAAAGGAGTTACGATAGTAGAGGCTACCGGAGACACAATGGTCTATGCAAAAGAAGCTTTGGTGGATGTGAAGATGAAACCTCTTTTTAAACTTGACGTCGACATAAATAAGCTTAAACTCTTAGATGGAAGCTACCGAATGGTGTCGCCCGACTCCTCAATGATACTGAAAATCAAAGCCGGCTTGCTTGAAGTAGACGACAAAAGTTCAGCAAACATAGCGACCGGAGCTATCAATCTGAATAAAGCCATCCTAAAAGACGGCAATCTGTCTCTCTACATGAATGTATGGAAACAGCAGCCGACCCCGAAAGACACCACAGCTACCCCCTTCGTCATCAAAGCTAACGACCTCCGTCTTGATAACTTTGATTTCGAGATGGGAATGCTCCCCGTCATTGACACCCTTACTCTTCATGCAGGAAGCCTCAGGCTCAGGGAAGGAGTGATTGATCTGGAGAAAAACCTCGTGACGGCAAAATATCTCGGAGCGGCTGATGGAAACGTTATCTATCTCACCCCTACCCCGGAATATATAGCCTCACATCCCGCACCCGCTGCTGATTCCACTGCTGCCCCTTCCGCTCCCATGATAATAAAGGGAGACACAGTGGAGCTTGACCGATTCAAAGCACTATATGCAGTAAAAGATGCCAAGCCTCTACCGGGCTTTGATCCTTCATATATCCAGGTTGATGATGTCAATATCACCCTACGGGATTTCTACAATGCCTCCTCAACAGTGGAATTGCCAATCACGCGAATCACTGCTAAAGAGCGCAGCGGACTTGCCATCACGGAAGGGGAAGGCACAATCGGTGTCGACTCCACAGGTCTAAGTCTGAGAGGTGTGGAAATAAAGACCCTATATTCTTCAGTGCAAGCCACAGCCGGCATACCTTTTGCCCTTATGCAGCTTATGCCCTCAGCTCCACTCAAGGCTAATGTTTCAGGCAGTCTCGGTATTCCTGATATAGAGGCTTTCATGCCGGATGTGCGGACCTATACTTCCCATCTTCCACAAAGAAGTCCGATTAACTTTGCTTTGGCAGCCGACGGCACACTCTCCGACGTGGAAATCCCTACTTTCGATGTCGCCATTCCGGGTGTATTCTCACTTAATGCCAAAGGACGCGCCGCAAACGCGCTCGACTTCAAGAAGCTGCAGGCAAATCTGATGTTTGACGGAAGCGTAACCAACCCTGCAATCATTGACAGTTTTATGGGGAATGCCGGGTTCAAGATGCCGACCCTCACCATAAAAGGTAAGGCGACCGCCAGCAATCAGACGTATGGCGCGGATTTCTCACTTTTCACCTCAGCCGGCGATGTTGCCGCAGACGGTAAGGTCAGCATGACAGCCGAGAGCTATAACGCCAACGTAAGCCTGCGTAACCTCAACGTCGCCCACTTTATGCCCACGGCAGGCGTAGGATTAGTGACAGCCACAATCAAGGCAAATGGAGCAGGCTTCAATCCGACTTTACCACACGCAGCGACCGACATTCAGCTGGATCTAAAATCTCTGGTGTATCAGAAGAAGACTCTCCATGATATTGTGGCAGACGTGACACTCCATAATGGAGCCTTCACCGTAAACGCACTCTCACAAAATCCCGGGGCACGTCTCAGACTTGACGGATCAGGGACAGTCGCACCGGATTATTACACGTTCGATCTCGTCAGCAAAATAGATGAACTGGATTTAAAATCCCTCGGTCTCTCCCCCGACGAAAATCATGGTAAGGGAGAAATTTTCCTTAAAGGAAGTGTAAGTCCTGACAAATGGCTTTATGATGCCGACCTAAGACTTGAAAATCTTGAATGGACAGCAGGGAATCAATATTTTGCAGTGCCCGGAGAGCTTACGGCTACTTTCCGGAGCACTATTGACAACGTGCAGGCAAATATCGACGCACTTATGACGAGTGTCAGATTCAACAGTGAGTCCGGGCTTAAACGTCTCATGGACTCTTTCACGGTTGCCACCGATTCCGTCATGAAGCAAATTGACCGCCGCGATGTGAATGTTGAGATGCTTCAGAAGACACTTCCTCATTTCACCCTTGACATCAATGCCTCCGGCAAAGGTCTTGTAGGAAAGTATATGAACACCATGGGAATGAGTCTTGACACAATTCACGGCTCAATTGCCAACGACTCTCTTTTACGTGCCGACATAGGGGCAATCGAAATATCCAATACAAGCATGCGAGCCGATACGTTGTCACTCAACATACTTCAGCGAGGCGCATTGCTCGACTATCAGCTTCACATGGGCAACCGTGCCAATAATCCTATCTCGGAATTTGCCAATGTAAATCTTAACGGCTATCTCGGTTCCAACCGTTTGCTCCTCTCTTTGTCACAGAAAAATCAGAAAGGAGAAACCGGCTACCGTCTTGGTATGACAGGAGCTTTCACAGATTCGCTCGTGTCAGTCCACTTCACCCCGCTCAAGGCTACCATCGCCTATCTGCCCTGGCAATTCAACGTAGACAACCATATTGATTTCAATATGTTCTCCAAGCATATTTCTGCCGACCTCTCAGCAGAAAGCAACCAGAGCAGCATATATCTCAAGACCCAGACCGGAAAAGGCGGTAATGACGAAATCCACCTTGCCCTCAATAACATCCGTATCCAGGACTTCCTCAAGATGTCTGTCTTTGCTCCTCCGTTAACCGCTTCTGTCAATGCAGATCTTAATTTAGGCTACACTCAGGAATGGTTCTATGGCAACGGAACAATCGGGATAACCAATTTCACCTACGATAAGATTCAGGTGGGAGATTTCGATCTTGGTCTGCGTGCGGGACATAACAACGACGGCTCAACGGCAGCCCTGGCTACTCTAAAAATAGACGGGGCGGATGCCCTGACAGCCAAAGTGCGTCTTGCTCCAGATTCTACAGGGACTCTCACCGCTCAGAAATTAGGTGTTGAAATGACCCGCTTCCCCCTTAAGGTCGCGAATGCTTTCCTCGGAAAAGATGTGGCAAGCTTATCAGGATTCCTCAATGGAGAAGTTGACATGAAAGGAAATTTCAATTCTCCCAAATTCTTCGGAAGTATTGCCTGCGATTCCGTAGGAGTCTATATCCCGATGATAGGCTCACGCCTGAAACTTGAGGACGATTCGATATTGGTAGCAGATAATGTTGTCCGCTTTAATAAATTTAATATTCTGGCAGCAAATTCCAATCCTCTGGTGATTGACGGTTCAGTTGATGCCAGCAGTTTCAGCAATATCCTGTTTAACCTGAGAGCGGATGCTTCCAACTTCCAGTTGATTGGAAATGACAAAAAGAGCCATAGCGATATTTATGGCAAATTGTTCCTTGATCTCAATGCCGGAGTGACAGGACCGATGGCTCACATGAATGTCAATGCCAATCTTTCAATTCTTCCGACTACTGACATCACCTACTCTGTTCCGCAGACCACTGTCGAACTTACCCAGCAGGATGCAAGCGGAGTAGTAAAATTTGTCAATTTCAATGACACCACACAAATGGCAGCGGCAGATACGGTAGTTTCCCCTCTTTCCATGAGAATTGTAGCGGGGCTTACCATTCAGCCGGGCACACAGGTCGAGGTAAATATTCCGGGAACAGCTACAACAGGAAACGGGAAAGTTGAGATTTCTCCGTCCGGGACACTCAACTATTTCCAGAATTACATGGGCGACATGCGCCTCAACGGTCAGCTCAACATAGGGAACGGCTATGCCAAATATGCCGTGCCGGTGGTGGGTGAAAAGAAATTTACATTCGATCCTGAAAGCTATGTCCAATGGAGCGGAGACATAATGAACCCGCGTCTGAATATTGATGCGACCGATATGATAAAGACCAACCTGATTGAAAACGGCAATTCGCGGCTTGTGAATTTCCTTGTAAACCTGTCAGTCGGGAACACTCTGTCGGCACCAAAAATACTATTTGACTTAAGCACAGACGATGACCTCAGCATTCAGAACGAACTAATGTCGATGAGTGCAGACCAAAGAAGTATGGCAGCCATAAACCTTTTGCTGACAGGGCAGTATTCAGGACAGGGAGTGAAGACAGCCAGCAGCGACATGCTTCAGGGCGCCCTCTACGGAATGCTGACCTCACAGCTCAACAACTGGATGGCAAATCACGTGAAGGGAGTTGACCTGAGCTTCGGAGTCAATCAGTATGACAAGACAGTCAACGGAGAGACCGGAAGCACCACAAGCTACAGCTATCAGATGTCAAAATCTCTATTCAACAATAGATTTAAGATTTCTGTAGGCGGCAATTATTCTACGGATGCCTCCGCAGATGAGAACTTCTCCGAAAATCTTATAAGCGACATATCGTTTGAATATATACTCAAGCAGACAAACTCTCTGACCATGTATGCCCGGTTGTTCCGTCATACAGGTTATGAAAGCATTCTGGAAGGTGAGATTACGGAGACAGGTGTAGGTTTCGTAATGAAAAGACGCCTTGCCACCTTGCGTCGTCTCTTCCGACTCGGAAGAAGAAAAAATAATAACTCCGATGATTCCCACAAACCGGATTCGCTCTTAATGCCCCACAACAGCGACGCTTCCGTCACAACCAAAGATTCCATAGCAGTCAAACCGAAAGATGATGATACAGATAAATAATTCCCGGAAATATATCCGCACTGTCATACTTCTTATAGCAGTATCGCTACTTGCTGCATCCTGCTCCACAACCCGACGGATACCCGACGGGGAAACTCGCTACACGGGAGTCGGGAAAATGGAAGTAATCAAGCCCAAGGATGAAAAAATGCCGGCAGCCCTCATGGCTGATATGAACCAGGCTGTAGATTGCGACCCGAACAACTATATTTTTGCTTCATTCATAAAGATTCCTGTAGGTCTGTGGGTCTATAACAACTGGAACGATTCCACCAAAGGGCTTAAAGGATGGCTTTATCAGAAACTTGTCAAACAACCTGTCTTGATAAGCGACGTAAAGGCAGATATGCGCACGCAGCTGATGGAACAGATTCTGGATAACAACGGATATTTCGGATCAAAAGTCAGCTACGAGGTTGCTTACAATAAACGCAATAATAAAAAGGCGGCGATCGACTATACCATACATCTGTCTGAGCCATATCGGTTCGATTCGATACTTTATCTGGGGAATAAAGACGAAATGTCTCTCTTTGTCGATTCAATAGCCAAGAAGAGCCACTATCTCAAGAAAGGAGAAATATTCTGCGTCGATTCTCTGGCATCTGAGCGTATAAGGATTGCCAACGTCATGAGAAACAGAGGATATTATTATTTTCGTCCGGAATATATCGAATTTCTTGCCGACACACTCATCACACCCGGAAAAGTTGCCATAAAACTGGATATTGCCGACAATACCCCTAAAATGGCTCTTCAGCCTTATCGCGTCGGGAATATCTACACCACTGTACTGAGGAAAAGCAAACGTAATCCCGGCACACCCGACACTCTTCATACCGACCGCGGGGAAGTGATTGTGATGCAGCCTGCACGCTTACGTAAAAATCTGATTCCCTCTTGCATTACCTTCCGTAAGGGACGTCTCTTCTCCGTGCGAAATATGGACCGTACCCAGACACGTCTTTCACGTCTCGGTATTTTCGGCAACATACAGATCCAACCCGTGCCTGTCGATACAGTGGCAGGACACGGAGTGCTTGACGTCTATATCACTTGCCAGTTTGAAAATCCTATTGAGGCATCTATCGAAGTGAATGCCACATCGAAGTCAAACAGTTATATAGGACCCGGACTTGTTCTCGGACTCTCCCACAATAATGTGTTCGGAGGGGGAGAACGCCTCAGTCTCGAACTTGATGCAGAATACGAATGGCAGACAGGCAGAAACAGAGGGAGCGTCTTCAACAGCTATGAATTCGGACTCACAGCCACTCTCGCATTTCCGAGAATGCTCGCTCCGAAATTTATAAAAAGAACCCAACGGGAACTCAACTGGACCACTCTTTCTCTGGGAGGAAGCATCCTGAACCGCCCCCACTACTTCAAGCTCGCAGAATTTAATGCCGGCATATCCTACGAATGGAGGGCGTCACGCAATTCTTTAAATCAGCTGACTCCTTTCAAGCTGACTTATACAAAACTGATGAGCACCACTCATGAGTTTGACTCCATCATGGCGCAGAATCCGGCAGTGGCACTCAGTTTCCAGAGTCAGTACATCCCCCAGCTTTCCTACACATACACTCTCGACAAATTTCTTGAGCGAGAAAGGATAAACGGAATCAACTTCACGGCATCTTTTACGGAAGCAGGTAATATTTTCGACGTAATCTATCGTGCCTGTGGTGTGAAAGGGGAAAAACGTCTGTTCGGAACTCCGTTCTCACAATTTGTCAAAGGACAAGTGCAGCTCGTCTATAACCGCCGTCTTATCCGCGGAGCCGACCAATGGCTTGTGTCGCGCGTCCTTATAGGTGCTGAACATGCCTACGGAAACTCAAGACAGGTGCCCTATTCAGAGCAGTTCTATATCGGAGGCGCCAACTCCATACGAGCTTTCACAGTGCGTTCGATAGGTCCGGGTTCGTATCGTGCGCCTCAATCGGAAAAAGACGGCTATTTCGATCAGACCGGTACTTTCAAAATTGAACTCAATTCGGAATATCGCTTCCCGATATATAGCATTCTGCATGGAGCCGCCTTTGTGGACGCCGGAAATATATGGCTCCTTAAGAATGACCCCTTACGTCCGGGAGGTACTATTACCGGGAAAACATTCTTACGTGAGATTGCTCTCGGCACAGGGGTCGGGCTACGTGTCGATATAGGTATGATGGTTATCCGAGGTGACCTGGGATACGGACTCCACGCTCCCTACTACAACGGGACTCCTCATTATTTCAACATACGGTTTAAAGATGCCTTTGCTTTCCATCTTGCAATAGGATACCCCTTCTGATAACTCCACCTAAGCAAATATGGCAAAGAAATCATACTCAGCTTCTGAACGCCGCGGCATCCTTGTTGTCGCGGCGTTAGCTCTGTTAATCACTTCTTCCGGCTTCATCATTTCAAGATGCACCCAACCGGACGCCACAGAAAAGCTTCCTCAAGATAAAATTCAGACAATCGTTTCTCTTGACTCCGTCCGGAATCAGAAATCAGGCATAGACAATAAGGAACTGAACCCTACCGACTCCACAAAAAAGAACGCTAAAAGGGGGAAAAGAAAAAAATCAGGCAGCCGGCATTCCAAAGACAGAAAAACTTACCGTAAGCGTAGTCCACTTGACGAACCGATATGATTTTTCCCTGATTTTTACGCCTTTATTTGTATATTAAATATTCCTTTACTATCTTTGCAAATAGAGAGAGGAAATATTATCCGGCAAAATTCTTTCATCTCTTCGTCTTCCGTTAAAAATAACCCTAACTAATGTCATGACCCAACAACTCATCCAATACGTCTCTGATGGATTTGAAAAAGCAAAAGCAGGGAATGCGCTTGATGTCTATCAATCCGTAAGCCTCATTCATGATAGAGGCGAACTCCCTTCCAAGAGTCATTACCCTTTCGGATGGATAATATATTATGCCCTTCATCAGGCAGCCGACACTGCAATTGATATAAGGAAAAGAATGCTGGCAAGATACCTGAAACTCAACGTCGTAAAGCCACATAAACTCCATTCGATGATTCTTACGGAAGCAATCCGGCTATATAAGAATGCCCGTGAGTTTTCATATAATAAGAATCCACGCGATGTAACCACCTTCTCCATAATAAAATTTACAGAATTGTGGAATCCTCAATATTTGCGTCCCGGCGACTGGCGGAGAAAAGAATTAGATGGAAAGATTCTTTCATCGACTGCTGAAAAATTACTGACACACCTTGTGGATGAAGCCCCCGGCACTTCTGCCTCAGCTCCGACACCTCTCTTTATCTCAGAACTTGCCGACCAAGCCATCGCTTTATTTCCCGGCTCCCCCACCTTGCTTTACCAACGGGCATCACTTCATATCCTTGAAAAAGATACAGCCTCAGCACTGACACTTCTGAAAGAAGCGACGCTCGGAGCGCCCTCAAAATATTATTTCTGGAGCCGGCTTGCCTCCCTCATAAATCCGGAAGAAGATTTACGTCTGCACATCTCCCTTCTCTATAAGGCTTTATCTGCGCCCGGACCGGAACAATTCAAAGGGAAAATCAGAATTGCTCTGGCAAAAGCCTGGATTTCAATAAATGCCTTCTCTCAAGCTCTATGGGAACTCTCAATAGTAAAACGACTGTATGAATCCAATACGTGGCATCTTTCTCCCGACTTCAATAAAACTATGGAAGTAATTCCCGCAGGCACACAGCCATGCAATCCGGAGAATGCCTATCAGAGAATCAAACACCTTGCGGACGACTTCGTGTATGAATCTCTCCCTCCATTGGAAGTGAAGAAAACTTACCATAAAAATCCGGTAGCTTCCGATAAAAATAAAGGATACGGAGCGTCGCACGTGGCTTGGCGCGTGACTGATAAAGATGGAAATAATTTCTGGCTCCACCCTCACCGTTTCAAAATCCCGGATAATCTCCCGCTCGGGACTCCGCTTATCATACGCCTCCACAACGGGAAACCGGCGAAAGCTGAGCTGGCAGAAAATACTCAACAATCATGATAAACCTACTCCTTGCCACAATGCTGGCACTCCAGCCAAATACATCCCCTCCGATGCTGGCACTCCGCACAAATATACCTGCATGGGGTGCTACTGTCATGAATGTTGAGCCTGAGCTTTATTTCAACGACAAATTCTCTTTTGCCCTCCCTCTATACTGGTGTCCATGGTTTATTACTGAGTCAAAAGCATTGAGAGTTTTTGCCTCACAACCTGAACTGCGGTTCCGGCTTTCACCATCTCCGTTCGGACATCATTTCGGGCTACACGGCTCTCTGGCATGGTATAATCTCAAATTCGGACATTACAGATACCAGGATGTAAAACGTCCTCTTTTAGGGGGTGGCATCTCTTATGGATATTCTTTATCCATTGCCCCTAACTGGAGCCTTGACTTCTCTTTAGGGGTCGGATGTGCCTCCTTATGCTATGAACGTTTCTATAATACTCCTAACGGAGCAAAGGCAGATACAAGGAAAACTTTCTACTGGGGTATTGATCAGATTTCCATATCTATCGGCTATATTCTTGATATTTGATATTATGCAGAAGAAAACCTCACTTGCCACATATCTCATCGCTGCTATTTTCGGAATACTTTCCGGGGGATGCATCCACACGTATCCTCATGGAGAGGGTGAAGATCCTTCTCGTCTCAAAACCGTTCTTTCCCTTAATCTTGATATTGATCTTTCCGCAATGGAAAAAATGATTCCGCGCAGTGAGGAAACTTCCACATATTCCAACTATCATATAATCATTGAACTTGCCCAATCCTCCTTGCGTCCGATGAGATATGAAACCTATGTGGTACACAATCGTACGGAACAAGGGAATATCGACCTGACGCTTCCCTTTACCCTTACAGCCTCAATTTATGACATACGGATATGGTGTGATTTAGCCACACAACATGATAATCAGCCTCTGCATTATGATGCCTCTGATTTCGCAAGAATAAGCCGGCTACACCACTCTTCCGAAGAGCTTGCCCTACGTGCCGAAATAACCATGCCTTTATGCGCATATACATCCTCACAACTGGATTTACGTCAGTACAAAGAAGAATGGAATAAAACCATCACTCTCCCTTTTACCCTTTCCCCGCCTGTCGGTTTGGTAAAGATAGTTGCGACAGACACCGATACCTTTATCGAGCATTATCCCAATGTTATAACAGGAAGTAATTATTCTGCAAGTCTTTCCTTCACATCTCCTGTGGCAGAAACATTCAATCTTCTCACAGGCGAGCCCAATACATATTCATCCGGAATCATATTCAATTCATCTCTGGTCATGCCCACCTCCGAAGCCTCAACACTTCTCACCGTGCCTGTCTTTACAGCTTCGTCAGGAGAGAATCTTACGTCAGATCTGATAATCTATAACAGTGCTCAGGGAATAGTGGCTCGCACGAGGGGATTGGAGATACCGGTCAGACGAAACCGTACGACGATAGTGTCGGGAGATTTTCTTTCCAATTTCTTTGAAAGTCCGCTGCACGTGGAATATGAATGGGAAGGAGAAGTCATAATAGACTTGACAGAGTCGCCGGATAAATAATAATCTCCAAGATAATAGATCGGACTTAACGACAATAAATAATATTCAGAAAAATTACATAATTATGGCATACATATTCAAAAGCAAAGTAAGCTCCCTTCTCCTTGTTTCAGCTTCTCTTTTTGCAGGATGTTCCCAAACGGACATAATCGGAAGTAAGGACTCGCCGAATCTCAATGGAGACGTCATCTCCCTCACACTATCCGCTCCTGAGATACAGACCCGTGCAGATGCCTCTCATAAACTGAGATACACGGCTAAACTTCTGAAAGGGAATGTCGATAAAGGTGATATTGAGTTGGTTCAGAAAAAGCAGATAATTGAGGGGGCGACAAATACCCTTGTATTTGAAGGTGTTGAGGAGGGTGTCTATACAATCACTCTTTTTGCAGACTATATCCCTATAGCCACTCAGCCGGATGCTGATGGAGTCTATCCCGATGTGTATTACGACACATCGGCGACAGAGGATATTGAAATGAAGAGTTTCGGCAAGACCATAATAAACAACGATAATTATGATTGTTTCGGCACGTATATCGTCCTGACTAAAGAGGCTGAAGAAAAAAGAGAATCCATATCTCTGCCGCGCATAGTCTCAAAGATAAGGATGACGGAGAAAGAGCCTGTCGGCGCCGAAACACCGACAAAAGTCAGCATCACCAATTTTTCCACATTCATGAGCTATAAGCTGACTACCGGCACAGCTTCCAATCCCTACAATTCCGTTTATAAGGTAGACGGAGGGAAATGGGACGTATCGCCATCGGATGCAGCCTCAAAAGAACTTTTCTATTTTTACTCTTTTTCCACCTCAAACTATAAAGATGCTCTCGGGCAACTCATTTTCAGTGTGGAGGCTGACGGACTCACCCCGGTAGAGACTGCCATAGCAGGCGGAGATATTGAAATCCGGCCTAACTATCAGATAACGGTAAAGGGCAACTTTATTCCGAGGAAGCCGGAAGATCCCCTCACTCGGACTGACCGCATACTTATTGATGTGTCGACAATATCCGACTGGAAAAATTCCGACTGATGACTTTCATGGAATCACTCATCTGTCAGCGACGTAGTTTCGCCTTCACGTCATAACGGAGATCGCTCAGCATCGCCCTCAACGGAGAGACTATCGGACGAAACTCCTCAATCTTTGTCGGCGCATACACCTTCAACACAGATGGCTGACATGTGATTTCCAGACATTTGTCCATCGTGTGAGGGTCTCCGTCAATATGAATCGGACCGGGAGAAAGACGGGTTATCGTAGCGGAACTGACACGGAAGGTGTCAATATGAGTGTTTTTATCAAGAGAACCAGCCAAGAGGTCAACTCCAACCAGAACGGCAGAAAGAGGGGAACCGGAATGAATGACTGTTATGTCGAGAAGCCCGTCATCAAGTTTCGCCTGAGGAGCAATATATGCATTGTTGCCATATTGGGGAGCATTACATACAGCTATGAGAAAAGCCTGTTCGGTTATGACCTTGCCCCCTATTGAAATTGCATACGCCTGACTCTGATAGCGCAAGAATTCCTGAAGGACGCTGCGCACATAAGTGATTCTCCCGCGACGTTTCATCTGGGCAAACTTTTCACTCACAGCAGCATCGAAACCCACTCCGAAAGTGCAGTAAAATGGTTTATCATTGACCAATCCTCGATCAGCAACTATAGTATTTCCCTCCGTTATGATCTTCAATGCCCCGTCCACATCCTGAGGAATGTTAAGGGAACGCGCCAGCCCGTTGCCGGATCCTAACGGGAGGATTCCGAGAGCGGTATCCGTGTGGGAAAGAGCACCGGCAATTTCATTGACTGTTCCGTCTCCCCCTGCTGAGACCACCAGATCAAATCCGTCAAGGGCAGCCTGATGGGCAAAAGCAGCGGCATCACCGCTTTTTTCAGTAAATTTTGTAGAGACACTGATTCCGTTTTCACCAAGACGTGAAGCCACAACCTCCTCCAGTCCACGTTTAGAACGAGTGCCTGAGACAGGATTCACCACCAGCAAAGCTTTCTTTTCTTTCATATCTTTATCCAAGTGCATTGAAAAAGGTGGGTAAAGTTACGAAAAATTTGCGAAATAGGCAGAAAAACCCTAAATTTGCATTCAAAACAGAGGCAAACCACCCCTGAAAAAATGCCTTCGGGCAGAATAATACTTTGAAATCGCCAACCGGAAATTATAACTATCGTGAAGATTCATCGAGAAGGCACCAACATACTTATCCTCCTCTTCCTCGTGCTCGCCGCGCTTAACGCTCCGGTGTGGCTCTTTATGCCTCCCTACACTATCCCCATCATATTCTCTGCAATCTCGGCAGTGGTCTATATTTTTGTCTTTAATTTCTTCCGATGTCCCAAACGTAAATATCGCGGAGAACGAAAGGATATGGTCGTAAGCTCTGTCGACGGTCATATAGTTGCCATAGAGAAAGTATATGAACCCGAATATCTCAAATCAGAAGCAATCATGCTTTCTGTTTTCATGTCGCCTCTGAACGTACATGCCAACTGGTATCCGGTCGACGGAACTGTGGAATACGTGCGCCATCACCGGGGACGCTTTCTCTCCGCCTATCTTCCGAAAGCAAGCACAGAAAACGAGCGGAGCACTATCGGGATAGTAACTGATTCGGGAATAAGAATCACAGCCCGCCAGATTGCCGGAGCCATGGCGCGGAGAATTGTAACTTACGCCCGAAAAGGACATGAAGCCAATATTGACGGACATCTTGGTTTCATAAAATTCGGCTCGCGTGTCGATCTTTATCTACCGTTGGGCACAGAAATTCTTGTGGAAATGAAACAAAACGTCAAGGGAGGCGTTACACCTGTGGCACGTTTCAAACAATCACTCCCACAACAATGAATGCAATAAAACGTAACATACCTAATTCAATAACATGCATAAACATCCTCTCGGGGTGTCTTGCCATAGTATGTGCTTTCAAGGCAGATGAGCTGCTCTGGGGGCTTCCGGCATATCAATGGGCTTTTATTTTCATAGCAATCGGTGCGGTGGCTGATTTCCTTGATGGATTCGCAGCACGCGCCTTAGGAGCTTATTCAGATCTTGGCAAGGAACTCGACTCCCTCTGCGATCTTGTCACCTTCGGAGTTGCGCCTGCCATGATCGTTTTCAATCTTCTGAGCAAATATGCCGATACTTCATGGCTCGCCTGGGCTACCCTGCTCATACCGGTTTCCGGAGCCTTACGTCTCGCACGTTTTAACATAGACACACGCCAGACCACTACATTCATCGGACTTCCTATCCCGGCAAATGCAATATTCTGGATAGGATATGCCGCTCTTTTCATGGAGGGGACTTCCTTTATCGCCCAATGGGCATGTTTTCTCCCAATTCTCATCGTAGAATGCTGGCTGATGAATTCCGGTGTCAAAATGTTTTCTTTAAAAATAAAGCATTTCTCATTCGCAACCCATTATCCTCAGATTCTTCTTGTAGTAGCTGCAATAGTGTGCTGCTTCACTATGGGTGTGGCAGGGCTTCTTTGGCTTATAATCTTTTATATCCTTCTCTCTATTGCACTTTGCAAAGGGTAATGCCATGCCCTAAAATCAAATATTTCTATGCACTTTGTTATTATCTTAATAATACTCATTCTGGTCTGGCTTATCTTCGGTTCAAGGATAAGCGCATGGCTGAAGCGGAAATTCAATCAATATTTAACAAACAAAACAGAAGACTTCATCCGTAATGCCACGGGGATGCCGCCACGTCCGGGTTCACGTGCCGATAAACGCTCCAGAAAAAATAAATCTTCCCGCAGTCAGTCGTCTGAGTCATCTTCTTCATCCGGGAGTCATTCAGGCTATCGAGCAGGATATGGCTATGGCTATTCTTCCTACGACACTCATATCATTCCTCCCGAATATGCTGAAGACGTTGAATTTACCGAAATAAAAGAATTTTCTCAAACTGATATTGAAGCTCGGTTTTCTGATGGTCAGAGAGTAGAATACCATGAAAGCCAGGTGAGCGACGTTGAGTGGGTTGAAATCAAAGACAACAACGAAAATAATAACTCATCGAGAAAAAAGAGGAGATGAAAACGCTTTACGTCACTGATCTTGACGGCACATTGCTTGCTCCGGACGGTCGTCTTTCCGATGCCTCTGCAGAAATGCTCAATAAGGCAATTTCAGGGGGTGCTCTTTTCAGTATTGCCACTGCACGGACCCCTTCGACAGTTGAAACCTTGTTGAAAAAAGTCCATACCAATCTTCCTTTCATAGTTATGACAGGAGCAGCCGGATGGAACCCGACAGACGGACTGTTTTCTCACACAGTCTCCATTCCCCGGAATGATGCAGAGAAAATTCTTGAGGTGTTCCGTAAGCATTCTTTACCTGTGTTCATTTATTGTTTCGTAGGAGGTGTCATTCACGTTTATCACTCCGGCTCACTTTCCGAGCCTGAAAAGGAGTTTATGAAGGGACGTTCAGGACGTTATAAACAATTCCATGTGCCAGATGACGGACAGTCTACACTCCCTTCTCCTCTCCCGGATGTCGCTCTGTTTTATAGCATCCAGCCTTCGGAAGAAGGGAAAGAGGCGTATGAGGAGCTGAAACGTGGAAATATCTGCAATCCTCTTTTCTATAATGATATCTATGGAGAGCGAATGGCAGTGTTAGAGGCATTTGCTCCCGAGGCATCTAAAGCAAATGCCTTGAAATGGCTGAAAAAGGTTGCAGGTGCTGATCGTGTGGTAGTGTTTGGCGATAATGTCAACGATATTCCTATGCTCAGAGCTGCTGATGTAGCAGTGGCAGTAGAAAATGCCTTGCCCGAAGTGAAAGAGATGGCAGACATCATCATCGGTCCTAATTATTCTGATTCTGTGGCACAATATATCCTTACTGACTCTCAGCTCTCTTCCCATGCGATTTGACAAAGCAGGAATATATGAACGCAGACGCACGGGCAAATTAATATTCCTGGGCGTCGCTGCTATTGCCATAATCTTTTTTCTTATTGTCAGCAATAATCTGGTAAAGGAGCTTGCACGGCAGGAAAGAGACAGGATGAAAATATGGGCAAGTGCAACCGAAAAACTTGCCAAGGCAAATATCGACACCGATTTTGACTTCCTCCTTGCGATTATCAGCCAGAACAATTCAATACCTGTGCTGGTGGCTGATGAGGACTATACAATCATCGACTTCCGAAATTTCACCCTTCCGGAAAAAGAGCATATAGAAAAGCCTGTTTTTGAAGAATTATCAGAGACAAACCGTAGTTACCTCAGCAAACGTCTGCGCGATGCAGGGCGAGGAATGTCCTTGCGTGACCTTTCGGAGACTGACCCTCATTTCATCCGGGTTGAAGTGTATCATAACACATATCAATACATTTATTACGAAGATTCTATCCTGCTGAAACGACTCAGCCTCTATCCTTACATTCAGCTTGTAGTCATGATTATTCTCATCGTAATAATTTATTTTGCAGTCATATACACAAAAAAAGCTGAACAAAACAGAGTGTGGGCAGGTCTGTCAAAAGAAACAGCTCATCAGCTTGGCACCCCTATCTCTTCCCTCATGGCGTGGAACGAACTTCTAAAAGCTACAGGCTCAGATCAGGAAGTGACTGACGAGATACAGAAAGATATCAATCGTCTGTCGGTGATTGCCGACAGATTTTCAAAGATAGGCTCACGCCCGGAAGTTTCTTTGGAATATGTAAACGAAACAGTGGCACGCTCGCTCCTTTATATGAAAAGCCGCATCTCAGGAAAAGTGGAAATAATTTCAGACATGGACAGCGACGACCATGGAGTGCTTCTCTCGCCTCCGCTTTTTGAATGGGTCATGGAGAATCTGACAAAGAATGCTGTTGACGCAATGGGGGGAGAAGGGAAAATCACCATAACTTCAGGGAAAGAAAAAGATAAGGTATGGATTGAGGTCAAGGATACCGGGAAAGGGATAGCCCGAAAAAACTTTAAGAATGTCTTCTCTCCCGGTTATACAACAAAAAAACGAGGCTGGGGACTTGGCTTGACTCTTGCAAAACGAATAATTGAGGATTATCACGGGGGGAAAATATTCGTGAAAGAATCCGAAATAGGGAAAGGCACAACTTTCAGGATTGAACTGCCGTCAGCCTGACAGAATCCGGATTTTTTATCTATAATTACATCCGAAAATGGGGCAAAAAAGGTGTTTCACAGTCTGCCCCAGTTCCGGATTTCTGACACCGCAGTGTCTGCAAAACAGTGGTTGGTTGTGACATTTCATCACAAAATTACCCCACTCCCGATATTTTTCCAAATATATTTATTCACAAAAGTTCACGTATAAGTCTTTTTATACAGATTCTACTATCAATCATATATTTACATCACTCCTATATAAACCCGCGAATAAGAGGTAATATAAGGGTGATGAACGTTTGTGAAGGCTCAAATCCGGAGAATTCCCCGTCTTTAGAGCGACTCTACATACTCCTTCCAGTTTTTGAACCCGCTTCCCTGACACCACTTCTCAAACAACCTTTTCCGGCTGTTGGCAAGAGACTGAGGCGAGACACCGAAATATTTGGCACACATCTTTTGAGGCGCCTTTATCTTTATCATCATGGCGTCATGATAATCTCTTTGCTTTAAATTCATCCTGTCAAGGGCAGCAATAAAGGCAGGATAATTATGACGCAAGGCTTCCCTGAGACGAACGAAATTTTCTTCCGAAGCAGCCATATCGCCTTTTTCAAAAAGGCGCATCATCTCATCCGTCTCTTTCGCGAGCAAGAGACGGTGTTTGAGATTCTCGACACCACCTATTTCCTTAATTCCGTTGCTATCTTCCAATTCCTTTAATTCCTTTATTTTTGCCTCCAATTCCATAACGGTCCTCAGATTCTCCCTCTTCAGGCGCTCAATCTCTAATGCGAGGACTGTCCTTTTATAGCGTCCGCGTATAATAAATATAGCAGCTCCGCCTGCAATTATCAGAGAAAGGACCAGCACAGACATCAATATAAAGCGTGTATGATTATTTTCTATAACTAACTCCAGATTCTCATTCTCCAATTCCGTATCTCCAATAATCTTCTCCATCTCCACAATAGTGGAGTTGTTAAAACGTTTCTGCACCACCTTCATCTCCTCAAAAGCTTTCTTGGCATACTGAAGCATTACGGCGCCATCACCACGTTCACCGGCAGCCGTAGCCAGATTCTTGGCTGCCATGAATCGCAGGCTCGGATCAGGGTCATTGATCATAGTTTTATAAAAATCTTCATCAATTTTCTCGCCACGTGCTCCACGCCTTATCTTATCCCTGATACAGAACACGGCTCTCTTAGAATCCTTATCATACGACAAAGCAAGGCTGTTGAGCAGAGAGTCCGCTTTTTCTTTTGAAACATAATAGTAGTAATAAATTGCCAGCTGAGTGTAGTAGGTCGTACGGGTGACAGAATCATTACATTCCTTCACCATCTTTTCCAATCCTCTGTAAATCAATCCAGCAGAATCAGGTTCCTCTTTACTTATATGAATATCAGCCAGGTTTAGCTTTAATCCTATTAAGTTGACCGTATCTCGGCGGCTTTCCGATAATTCGACAGCCTTCCGTATATAACGCTTGCTATGATTGTAGAGGCGATGATCAGAACATATATACCCTAACTGAGCATATATTCTCTCCTCCATGTCGGGATTTCCTTCTCTTTTAATCATCCTGAGCGATTTCTTGAAATAGCCCATAGCCTTTGCATCCTCACCCAGATCATAATATACTCTTCCGGCATAATAGAAGACAGTCGGATGAACTCTCTGCAGATTATCTCCCGTTATGAAATATTCAATTAGAGCCTTTACCTCCTTGTCATCAGTATGTGGCTCATAAAGTTTATCTGCCACTTCCAGTTTCAGCAACCTTAGCAACATGCGTTCGTCATCATTGTCAAGCCTATCGGGATTCACATCATTCAATATGCGGCGCGCTGAATCGGGCTTATTATTGGCAAGACGTTCCGCCTCCAGCAGAGAAGAATCATTAACGCTCCTACCACACGCACAGGTAATAATTCCCATCAGCATCATTACTAAATATATTGGCTTATCAATATTCATTATGTCAGGCAATTAGTTTAAGTTTTGCAAGCCGGTTAAGACTCAAGTCCTTTTTTAGATTTAAAATTGAAACGTGGAAATTGTAAAAAGTTTCAGATTGCAAAATTACTGAATTATTTCTTCCCTCTTACCATATTTCCAATATTAATCACCTCCTTTAAGGTTATTCCTCTTGCATATTTAAGTGAGTTTTATTACTTTTGCGCCCTTGGAAAGCCTCATATTTCTTTCCTAATCACGACACTTTCGTTTCATTATGAATATTTCTTATAAGTGGCTAAAACGCTACATCGATTTTAATCTTTCCCCCCGGGAGCTGACAGCTGCCCTCACTTCTCTGGGTCTTGAATGCGACCATGTTGAAGAAGTGGAAAGTATAAGGGGCGGTTTACGTGGCATCGTTATCGGCAAAGTTCTTTCCTGCATCGAACATCCCAATTCCGACCATCTTCATATCACCACAGTTGACCTTGGGCAGGGAAATGTGCAGCAGATTGTCTGCGGCGCCCCAAATGTAGCTGAAGGCCAGACTGTAGTGGTAGCGACCGTAGGAACCACGCTTTATGACGGCGATAAAGAATTTCAGATAAAGAAATCAAAAATCCGTGGTGTCGAATCAAACGGAATGATATGTGCCGAGGATGAAATCGGAATCGGCAACAGTCACGACGGAATAATGGTGCTTCCTGAGGGAATTGCCCCCGGCACACCGGCTGCCAGATATTTCAACGTCGAAAGTGACTACTGTCTCGAGGTTGAACTGACTCCCAATCGTGTGGATGCCGCAAGCCATCTCGGTGTAGCACGCGACCTTAAGGCTCTCTTTACTCGCGAAGCTGCCGAAAATAATCCTGAATCCGAATTCCCGGAAGTAAGAGTCCCGGAGGTTGAAAGTTTTGCCTCTGACCGTAATGAAGGCGCTGTAGAAGTTATCGTTGACGATGCTGACGCATGCCCGCGCTATTGCGGCGTGACGATACGTGGCGTAGAAGTGAAGGAATCGCCCGAATGGCTCCGCAATCTCCTGACGACTATCGGTCAGCGTCCTATAAACAATATAGTTGACATCACCAATTTTATCCTCAATGGAATCGGACAGCCGCTCCATTGTTTCGACCTCGCAAAAGTGAAGGGAGAAAAAATTGTGGTGCGCAAATGTCAGGAAGGCACATCTTTCACAACTCTTGACGGAGTGGAGCGTAAACTCCACAAGGATGACCTCATGATTTGCAATGCCGAAGAACCAATGTGTATTGCAGGCGTTTTCGGAGGTCTTGACTCAGGGGTGACAGAAGCTACTAAAGATGTATTTATCGAAAGTGCTTACTTCAATCCTACAAGCATACGTCTCACTGCCCGCCGCCACGGGCTGAGCACAGACGCCTCTTTCCGATATGAGCGTGGCGCTGACCCAAACATCACTGTCTATGCCGCCAAGCTCGCTGCCTGTCTTATCAAAGAACTCGCCGGCGGAGAAGTATGCGGAGAGGTCGCTGACGTATGTTCATCCGACTTTAAGGAAGCCGAAGTGGAATTTTCTTTAAGCTACTGTGCTTCCCTCATCGGAAAAGAAATTCCCGAACCCCTTGTGATAGCAATCCTGCGCGCGCTGGATATCTCTGTTGTCAAAGACGCATCAGATGCTGACATTCTTCACCTCCGCATCCCGACCTACCGTGTCGACGTGACCCGTCCGTGCGATGTAGTGGAGGAAATCCTCCGTGTCTACGGATATAACAACGTAGAGTTCGGCACAGAAATGCATGCCAACCTCTCCCCCGAAGGCGACACAGATCTGAGCTATCGTCTTCAGCAGCTTGTCAGCAACCGACTGACCGGAGAAGGCTTCATGGAGATTCTAAATAATTCTCTTTCAGCTACCTCTTACTACGAAAATTCATCCTGTTTCCCGGCAGAGAAATGCGTCAGAGTGATGAATCCCCTGAGCGGTGATCTCTCCGTGATGCGTCAGACTCTGCTTTATGGCGGACTGGAATCCATATCACACAATATCAACCGCAAGGCTCCCAACCTTCGTTTCTATGAATTCGGGAACATCTATACAAAAGACCCTGCCAAAGAACCCACTGAAGAGAAGCCACTCGCTCCTTTCTCCGAAAACATGGAGCTTGCCTTATGGATGACCGGAGACTTCGTGCTTCCCTCATGGAATGTAAAGGCAGCGGAAGCTTCCGTATTCGACCTCAAGGGAATCGTTTTTAATCTGTTTAAGGTCTTAGGACTCTCTGAGTCGGCAATCACCTGCTCTCAGGATTCAAATGAAATCTTCTCCGCACGTCTTGTCATCTCTTCACGCAGCGGCAAGAAAATCGGAGAACTCGGAATCCTTCGGCTCGAAGTGCTGAAGCGTTTTGACATTGAGCAAGGCGTTGTCTATGCCACTATCGACTGGAACACGCTGTTCCGTCTGGTGGCAAAGCATCAGGTGACTTACGCCCCCCTGCCAAAGACTCAGCCTGTGCGCCGCGACCTTGCCCTCCTCATTGATGCCGACGTGAAATTTGCAACCATTGAGGAAATTGTGCGTAAGGCAGAGCGCAAGTTGCTGAAGAATGTGACCCTCTTCGATGTCTATGAAGGCAAGAATCTTCCCGCAGGGAAGAAAAGTTATGCAATAGCAATCACTCTTCAGGATGACGAAAAGACACTCAACGACCGCCAGATTGACGCTGTGATGCAGAAGATTATCAAAGCCCTGCAGCAAGCCGGTGCTGAGCTCCGTTAAAGGGCGCCCCAAGGCTTTAAATAATTTAATACCTTATAAAATTTATAAGAGCCTCGAGCCTCGAGCCTAAAGCCTAAAAAAACTATCACAAATTTCAATTTTCAAATTAAAATATGGGAAGAGCATTTGAATATCGCAAAGCAAGAAAACTAAAACGTTGGGGCAACATGAGCCGCACCTTTACCCGTATCGGTAAGGAAATCACCATCGCGGTGAAAGCCGGAGGTCCTGACCCCGACATGAATCCCCGTCTGCGTGTGCTCATGCAGAATGCCAAGGCTGCCAACATGCCTAAAGATACCGTTGAACGTGCCATCAAGAAAGCTACCGATAAAGATGCCGGCGATTACAAAGAAATCGTATATGAAGGATATGGTCCTCACGGAATCGCAATCGTAGTGGAGACTGCTACTGACAACAACCAGCGTACAGTGGCAAACGTGCGTTCATACTTCAATAAACATGGCGGCTCGCTCGGCACCCAGGGCTCACTCTCCTTCCTTTTCGACCATAAGAGCGTGTTCCACGTTAAGCCAAATGCCGACACTTCTCTCGAAGAGTTCGAACTTAACCTTATGGATTTTGATGCTGAAATTGATGCCGAAGAGGAAGAATGGCTCATCTACGGCGCTTTCGACCAATTCGCAAATCTTCAGAACTTCCTTGAGGAGAACGGACTGGAAATCGTCTCTGCTGAATTCGAGCGCATTCCGAACGACTATAAGGAAGTGACTCCCGAACAGCGCGAGGCAATCGAAAAGCTTCTCGAAAAGTTTGAGGACGATGAAGACGTCCAGAACGTATTCCATAACATGAAGGAAGAGGAATAATATCAATCTCAAGATACTCTGAAAAAAGGATGAAGGCTCACCCCCTTCATCCTTTCTTTTTTAATTGAAAGTTGAATTATTATTTGCTTTTATCAGCCCTTTTAATTAACTTTGCGTCAAAGCTACATTAATTATGAAAAAGAGACAACGGGAGTTTCCTCCTCATCCCGATTCTATTCCGGGGAAATATACATATAACTACCCACGTCCTTCCGTGGCAACCGATTGTGTCATTTTCGGTTTTGACGGAGAAAAACTTAATCTACTGCTTGTAGAACGGGGCGCCGCTCCCTTCATGGGATGCTGGGCTCTCCCCGGAGGTTTCATACATCAGGATGAAACCCTCGAGCAGTGTGCTGCCCGCGAATTGCGTGAGGAGACAAATCTGAAAAATGTATATCTCGAACAATTCAAGGCTTACAGCAAAGTCGACCGCGACCCGCGGACAAGAGTCATTTCCGTGGCTTTCATTGCCCTTGTGCGCCCTTCCGACTATGAAGTGATAGCCGGCGATGATGCCGCCAACGCTTTCTGGTTTGACATCAAGCAACTTCCTCCTCTTGCCTTCGACCATCTGACCATCGTCAAAGAAGCTCGCGAGCACCTCAAGGAAGTGCTCGTGCTCAAGCCCATTGCTTTCAATCTCCTGAACAAATACTTTTCTCTCGGGGAGCTTCAGAAGGTTTATGAAGTGATCAACGACACTATCTATGACCGCCGAAACTTCTCACGCTCCGTGCAGGAGTCGGGCATCGTTGAGCCTACGGATGTGAAACCGGCTAAAGCCCGCAACCGTCCTCCCAAACTTTTCCAGGCATCGCCAATGCTGGAGGAGATGATTGACGATGAGACTAAGGAGATTGTTACGGCAGCAAGTGATGACGACATGGCGGAGCTGTCAAATGCCGAAATTGAAAATTGTTTTGCGGATATGTGTATGGATAAGGATGACTCTTCGCAGATTAATTCCGATGCAAGGTCAATTTCCAAAAGCGATCTGTTTTCCAATTCAATGACAGCAACCCATTCCGATGCTGATATGACCTACTGCACTCCTCCCGGCGATGAATATATTGCTCTGTCAGATCTCATGCTGCCCTCTCCCCCCCCTGTGGAATCCCTAAAAAGAAAACCTGCCCACAAGGAAAGCTCTACGAAAGGTCTTTTCGATTTTTTACGTCGCAGAAAATAATTTTTCTTTTTTTTCATTATCCCGTTTACCTTTTTATTCCTTATGGTATTTGTTAGTGTAAGTATTACACAAAGTAACCTTTTAATCCTTAATTTTCATCTTCGGAACTCAGGATTGAATAATTCATCAACAAACACCAAAACTAAAAAGATAAAAAGACATGGGAAAGACAACTTGCTTCAACCTCATCATCCTTGATGAAAGCGGCTCCATGAGCAGCATCTCACCTCAGACAATCGCCGGCTGCAACGAAACTCTAAACGTAATCCGTTCGCTCAACGAGAAATATGCCGATTCTCAGCGCCAGCTCGTCAGCATCTACGTATTCCAGTCAGGCAACGACAAATCTCCCTCCCGCTATCTCTGCAAAAATGTACCTATTGAGCAGGCGAAGGATATTACCGATAAGGATTATCGCCCCTGGGGTTGCACTCCTCTCCTTGATGCCGTCGGTTCCACTCTTGTCGACCTCCGTGCCGTTGCTTCAACTCATGAGGATGCAGTAGCTTCGGTCACTATCATCACTGACGGTATGGAGAATTCCTCTTCCGAATATACATGGGAACAGGTGTCGAAACTTATCGAACAGCTGAAGGAACTCGGCTGGAATTTCAACTTCATCGGTGCCAACATAGATGTGGTGAAAGTGTCGAGGAAAATGAATATCGACAATTCCATGGCATTCAACGCTTCCGCAAAAGGCACTTCTAATATGATGGATAGATTGGCATCCAATCTGGCTTCCTATCATGATGATCGCGTCATGTTTGAAAAGGGCCTTGATGCTGAGGAAAAAATCCAATATCGCAAACAACGCAGCAAGTCTTTCTTCAGGAAAGAGGATGAGGATGAGAATTCTCCCTTCTGAAGATTGAATTTGTAAAAAACTGAAAAAAGATGCTCGAGGATTTACAGCTCCCAAAGCTACAAATCCCCGGGCATAGTTTTTATACCCAGTCCCCAGCCTAAAGCCTAATACCTCGAGCCTCGACCCTCGAGGCTAAACCATTTTCAAATTTCTAAAATCTTTCTTATCTTTGCACTTCGCGACACCTCCGCTTGATGCCGCCATCATAATTTTCAAATTTTCAAATTTCAATTTATCAAAAGATGGACCGCATACTCCTCTGTCTCTGCCACATGTCAGGCAAAGAGATGGATTTTATTAACGAAGCTTTCAAAGATAACTGGGTGGTGCCACTCGGACCCAACGTCATCGGTTTTGAAAAAGATCTCGAACATTTCTTCATACCCTCATCTCATACACATCCCAGCCTGCAGGCTTCGGATTTGAAAATCTCACATTCTCCTGAATTGCTGGCTCAGAAAAAAATTGTGGCTCTCTCTGCCGGCACCGCTGCCATTCATCTCGCTCTCGTGGCGCTCGGTGTCGGTCACAGCGATGAGGTGATAGTCCAGTCGTTCACTTTCTCTGCCTCCGCAAATCCGGTTACATACGTCGGTGCAACACCGGTCTTTGTCGATTCCGAACCTGACACATGGAATATGGACCCTGTCTTGCTTGACCGTGCCATTGCCGACCGCATTGAGAAAACAGGAAAAAAACCTAAAGCCATAATTCCGGTCTATCTCTACGGAATGCCGGCAAAGATTTCCGAAATACTTGAAGTCGCAGCCCGATGGGAGATACCCGTGATAGAAGATTCCGCTGAGGCTTTCGGCTCGAAATATAAAGGGCAGTTCTGCGGCACTTTCGGCATATTCGGCATAATGTCGTTTAACGGCAACAAGATGATCACCACCTCCGGAGGTGGGGCGCTCGTATGCCCTGATGAGGAAATTGCACGCCTCGTGACCTGCTATGCCACACAATCACGCGAACCTGTACCCTGGTATGAGCATGAGCGCGTAGGGTTCAACTACCGCCTGAGCAATATTTCGGCAGGTATCGGCAGAGGTCAGATGACAATAGCTGAAGAGCATCTCGCCCACCACCGTAATGTCCAGCAGCAATATCGCGAACTCTTTGCCGCAATCCCCGGAATTGAACTTCACGACAATCCTTCTCCCGACTTCGACAGCAATTTCTGGCTCTGCGCAATAACCTTTACTCCTGACCTGAAGATAAAGGGGGATGACGGCTGCGGACGCCCCGAAGCCCTGCGCCGCGCTCTTGACAAAGAGAATATCGAGACACGCCACCTCTGGAAGCCGATGCATTTGCAGCCCTTCTTCCGGAATTGTCCGGCTTACGTCAACGGAGTTAGCGAAGACCTTTTCAGCCGTGGGCTTTGTCTGCCCGCCGGTCCCTACGTAGGTCCTGACGAAGTGAAGCGTATTGTCAACGCCATCTCTTCAGCGAGGCTTTAGGCGGTAGGCTTTAGGCGGTCAAATTGTCAATTTGACAAGATGTCAAATTGTCAAATTGCTTCTTATCTCGAGCCTTGAGCCTTGAGCCTCCAGCCTCCAGCCTCCAGCCTAATGCCTCCAGCCTAAAATTTTTAATTTATAAAGTTTGTGTGTGTGAGCAAAAAATAATAAATTTGCAAGTGATTCCACGTGTTGTCGTCTTTCTCCATTTATCTCCTAACGTCTGCACGAGAATACAAACCTAAGGGACTAAACTAAATAACTAACAATAAAACTCAAATTTAATTCAGAACTGCTATGTGGTTATCAAGCTCATCTGTAGGGCGTAAGTTCGTCATGGCCATCACCGGCGCGGCGCTCGTCCTATTCGTCACATTTCACTGTTTGATGAATGCCATAGCTATCTGCTGGCCCGCCGCCTATAATTCAATCTGCGAATTCTTAGGCGCCAACTGGTATGCTCTTATCGCGTCAGTAGGTCTCGCTGTGCTTCTCATCATCCACATCATCTATGCGGTGATGCTAACAATTCAGAACCGCAAAGCTCGTGGTAACGACCGCTATCTCATCTCCAAGACACCCAAGGGAGTTGAATGGTCAAGCCAGAACATGCTCGTGCTCGGCATCGTTATCCTCGCTTTCCTCGTGGTTCACATGATTCAATTCTGGGCTAAGATGCAGCTCCAGGAGATTCGCGGCGTTCACGACGTCCTTCCTCCTGCTGCCGGCACACTCTTCATCCAGGAAGCTTTCTCCAAAGTATGGACTCCCATCGTCTACATCATCGGCTTCGTTGCTCTCTGGTTCCACTTCAACCACGGTTTCTGGTCAATGTTCCAGTCTTGCGGTTGGGACAATCAGGTGTGGATTGAACGCCTCAAGAAAATCGCTTGCTGCTGGGCTACTATCGTCGTGGCGCTCTTCATCGCTCAGGCTATCGTCTTCACTGTGAACGCTCATCGCAACTATTACAAGACTAACGAAGTGCTTCGTCAGCAATACAAGGAAATGATTGTCCCGATGTTTGAGAAAGATTTCGGTCCGGATGCTGCAATGGCTATCTCTGCCGCTCCTTTCGATCAGGTTAAGCAGATGGTTAAGGGTGCCCTCTCTCAGATGGATAATCCTGCTGCTCGCGGCTATATGCAGAATGAGCCTAACATCGACGAAAAGATTGAGACTCTCAAGGCTACTGAAGCTCTTCTTGACTATCTTGACGTGGAAGAAGAAATGGCTGTTGAACTCCCCGGCGTGCCTCCTTCCAACCAAGGTGCTCATCCCGAACACAACCATTAATTATTTAGCGATATGGAAAATATTAAAGAAACTGTCAAAATAATGAATCCGGCTGATTCTAAAATCCCGGAGGGTCCTATCGCTGAGAAATGGACCAACTATAAGGCTCACCAGAAGCTTGTAAACCCTGCCAACAAGCGTAAACTCGACGTTATCGTTGTCGGCACAGGTCTTGCCGGTGCTTCTGCTGCCTCCACTCTTGCCGAACTCGGATTCAACGTCCTCAACTTCTGTATCCAGGACAGCCCCCGCCGCGCACACTCTATCGCTGCTCAGGGCGGTATCAACGCTGCCAAGAACTATCAGAACGACGGCGACTCCGTATATCGTCTTTTCTATGACACTGTCAAAGGAGGCGACTACCGTGCTCGCGAAGCCAACGTCTACCGTCTTGCTGAAGTGGCTAACAATATCATCGACCAGTGTGTCGCTCAGGGCGTGCCTTTCGCTCGTGAATACGGCGGTCTTCTTGCCAACCGTTCTTTCGGCGGCGCTCAGGTGAGCCGTACTTTCTACGCTAAAGGTCAGACCGGTCAGCAGCTCCTCCTCGGTGCTTACTCTTCTCTCAACCGTCAGATTCAGGCTGGAAAGGTGAAGAGCTTCAACCGCTATGAGATGCACGATGTGGTGCTCATCAAGGATAAGGATGGTGTGGAACGCGCTCGCGGCATCATCGCCAAGAATCTCGTCACAGGCGAATTCGAACGCTTTGCCGCTCATGCTGTCGTTATCGCTACCGGCGGTTATGGCAACACCTACTTCCTTTCTACAAACGCTATGGGCTGCAACTGCTCTGCTGCAATGGCTTGCTATCGTAAGGGCGCTTATTTCGCAAACCCCGCTTACGTGCAGATCCACCCCACCTGTATCCCCGTTCACGGCGACAAGCAGTCAAAGCTCACTCTTATGTCTGAGTCTCTGCGTAACGACGGCCGTATCTGGGTGCCCAAGAAGAAGGAAGATGCCGAGAAGCTTCAGAAAGGTCAGATCAAGGGTTCTGATATTCCCGAGGAAGATCGCGACTACTATCTCGAACGCCGCTATCCTGCTTTCGGTAACCTCGTTCCCCGTGACGTGGCTTCTCGTGCTGCCAAAGAGCGTTGCGATGCCGGTTTCGGCGTAAACAACACTGGTCTCGCTGTGTTCCTTGATTTCTCTGAGGCTATCAACCGCCTCGGCATCGACGTCGTTCGCCAGCGCTATGGCAACCTCTTCGATATGTATGAGGAAATCACTGACGTAAACCCCGGCGAGCTCGCACGCACCACTAACGGTGTTAACTATTACAACCCGATGATGATCTTCCCGGCTATCCACTATACTATGGGCGGTATCTGGGTTGACTATGAGCTTCAGACTTCCATCAAGGGTCTGTTCGCTATCGGCGAGTGCAACTTCTCTGACCACGGTGCTAACCGCCTCGGTGCGTCTGCCCTCATGCAGGGTCTTGCCGACGGTTATTTCGTGCTCCCCTATACTATCCAGAATTATCTCAGCGACCAGATCACGGTGCCTCACTTCTCTACCGATCTTCCGGAATTCGACGAGGCTGAGGCAAAATGTCAGGCTGAGCAGGATAAGCTCATGAACATCAAGGGCAAACGTTCTGTAGATTCCATCCACAAGGAACTCGGACACATCATGTGGGAATACGTCGGAATGGCTCGTGACAAAGAAGGGCTTGAACTCGCTATCCAGAAACTCGGCGATCTCCGCAAAGTCTTCAACACTGACCTCTTTATTCCCGGTTCTCAGAAGGGTATGAATATTGAGCTTGACAAGGCTTTCCGCCTCAACGACTTCATCACCATGGGCGAGCTCATCGCATACGATGCTCTCAGCCGTAACGAAAGCTGCGGCGGTCACTTCCGCACAGAATATCAGACTGAGGAAGGTGAGGCTAAGCGCGACGACCAGAACTGCTTCTACGTAAGCTGCTGGGATTACGCCGGCTCAGATTCAAAGGCGCCTACTCTAATCAAAGAGCCTCTCCACTATGAGGCTATCAAGGTTCAGACTCGTAACTATAAGTCATAATCCTCTTTTAAAAAGCAATTTCAATCATGGAAGAAAATATAATGAAAGTCAACCTCAAGGTCTGGCGTCAGGAAAACGCTAAGGCTCAGGGTGGGTTTGTGACTTATACTGACGTTGAGACAACACCCGACACCTCTTTCCTTGAGACTCTCGACATCCTTAACGAATCGCTCGTTGAAAAGGGTGAAGAGCCTATCGTCTTCGACCACGACTGTCGCGAGGGTATCTGCGGCATGTGTTCTCTCTATATCAACGGCCATCCTCACGGTCCTGCTACAGGCGCTACTACCTGCCAGCTCTACATGAGGCGTTTCCAGAACGGAGAGACTATCACTGTCGAGCCTTGGCGTTCGGCTGCTTTCCCTGTTATCAAAGACCTTATGGTAGACCGTAACGCCTTTGATAAGATCCAGCAG